>DUIP01000150.1 GCA_013330285.1 Candidatus Poseidoniaceae archaeon | reverse complement strand
CCATACCACCTTGATTTCATCGTGCCTGAACTGGCAAATTTGCGATTAGAATACGATTATCAAATTGTTCCAGTCTCACCTTCAAACCCAACTTCGATCGACATACGTTTGTTCAACATAGGCAACGCCGACATCGGTTATGATTTGTTCTTACAGGCTCCCGCAGGTTGGTCGGCAGGATTTGATGACCTTGCCAGCGATCCGGGTGCCACATCTGGCTCGACAGGTCTCATCGGTTTAGATGCGCAAAAAACGATTGGTATGACCTTCACGCCTCCTCAGGTGATGACAGGGGCAGGTGCAGAACGTATTGTCCAGTTGACGGCAATATCTCAAACCGAGATCCAAGACAGTTGGGTCTTTGAAATCCCGATTAAGGTGGAAGAAGTCCGAACCATCGATATTGACCTTGAGACCAATTTGGGCGTGTTGAGGCCGGATTCCTCCTTTAGCATGATGTTCTCAGTGGAACACAAAGGTAACATCGACCTCAACCTCTCACCATCGTTTGAATTGCCAACAGGTTGGGCGGTTACTTCTGGATTAGAGACGTTGAATCTTGATTGGGCCTCGACAGAGAACATCCTCATCGGCATCGAGGGTGACGGGACCGGGCGAAGTGGAGAAGTGAAGTTCCATCTCGATGCTGATGGCGATCGCAACACATGGGTTGGTGAATTTGATGTTGAAGTTCTGCCTGAACCATCCCTTCAATTCGTGAGTTTGGTGCTTGAGGATGGCTCAAGTTATGCCAATCCACTTGGCCCAGGTTCTCACCCAGCTGGTGAACCACTTGTCTTCACTTGGCTTGCCAGCAACGCTGCGGATGTCGAGTGGATGCCCGAGGTTTCAATCGCCCTTGAACAGGGCTTGTTTGGTGAATGCCAAGACGTCGACCCGATTGGAGAGAATGACGTATCACCACTCGTTTGTACGGTGCTCATTCCAGCGACCATGGCGCCACTTAGTGAACCCTCATTTAGCATCACGTTATCTGGTAACGGAGTGGAATTAAATGAACAGGTCGGGCTCTATGTGGCAAGTGTGTTGGAAGCCTCATGGGTTCAAGAGCGAACGGTTCCGTTTGTCACAGGCACTGAATCCATGCTTGAGGTCACCCTCACCAACACCGGTAACACATTGTTTTCTCACCAACTCAAGGTTGATGCAAGCAAGCATTGGTCGGTCTCCATCGACGGGAATGACATTGCAAATTTAGAACCAGGTCAATCGATGACGGTTCGACTTCTCGTTGAAGCATCACGCCCAGGAACTGGGACCATTGATCTTTCATTGAATGAAGCGGTGTCAGTTTCCACATCAAGCGTGGTGCTTGAAGTCGAATCAGAAGGCGAACCAACCGCAACATCCGGCGGCAGTTTGCCAGTCACTTTGTTCGGACCGATTGTTTTGATCTTGCTTGCCGGCCTCCTCGCAGCGTTGATCATTCGGCGTAAACAATCCGGTGGTCCACCACGCCATGCTGGAATGCCCACTCAATCCATCGTGCCTGTGGCCCAAGCCGCAGCACCTACCAGTCTCGCTCAAGCAGGCCCGATGTGCTGGTCGTGCCGCCAAACCATTGTCGGTCCGATGCAAGGTTGCCCTGGTTGCGGCGCAAGGTACCACCGTTCGGACAATCCAGCCTGCCAATCGAGCGAACTCGAGACCTGTGTCAACTGTTCCGCAGCAGCGTCGACGTTTGTCTTGGCTTGAGGATGACAAAGCCACCTGCACATCATTGGGGAGCCTTTTGATACTAAGGCTTCCACCGGGGGTCATGGACCCCCGTCAAGAACCAACCAAGCACGCCTCACATCGTGCCCTTTTGCTCGTGGGATTGCTTCTGCTCTCTGTGGTGCCCACCGTGGTTCCATCGGCCAGCGCAGATGGCGCTCGAGATGCCAATATTTTCATCACAACCTCGCCAGCCAACGGACAGGAAGTCAACCCTGGTGAATCGGGTGAATACACCGTTCGAGTGTACAATCAAGGTTCAACTCCAATTACAGTCTCCCTTTCCTCAAACGAGGAACAAACCCAAGAGTGTGGTGCGTATTCTTCGAGCATTGTTCAGATCCCAGGTCCGATTGAATCAGGCGATTATGGTGAAACCACAATGAACGTCACCTTGACTCAAACAGCAGAAGGAAGCTGTGACACGACCATTTCAGCAACCGCTACCGAGCAACCGGAACCTCCTGAAGCCCCCGGCCAACCTGCAACTGAAACAAAGACGGTCACAACGACTGCTGGTGACGGCTCTGGTAGCGCTTTGTTCGGGGTTGAAGTGAGCATGCCAACCACCTCAAAGACTTGGAGTGGTGCTTCGATTGTTGAGTACGATGTCGAAGTGGAAAACACCGGTCAAAGCAACGAAACCGTTGCTCTTTCGGTCGAAGAGACAGATGGTTCTGGATGTCAAAACGCTGACGATTTAACGGTTGAACTGGATGAAGATTCAGTCAATCTTGACCAAAATGAATCAGTGACAGTCGTTGTATCGGTTGAAGTTCCAGACGGCCAAGCCGCTGACAAGTACTGCTGGGAAGTGACGGGTGTTGTCACCAACGATCCCACCCAAAACGCCACAGATTCTGAAGAATTCAGCCTCACCGTTCCCGAACTGCATGAATGCGACATGGTCTTGTCAAAGACGACCATCACCGTCAACCCTGGTGCAGAAGGCACCCTCACCGCAACCCTGACCAACACTGGAAACAGCGATTGGTCGGTCAGCATGTCAAAGTCTTCCTCACCACCAAGTCGCGCAACATGGGTGAGTTTTGACGGTGCTTCGTCTGGACTTCTGCCCTACGATGGGGGCGAAGGTACCCGCACATTCGATCTCAAAGTCTCACCTGATGATTCAGTGACTGCAGGTTCAGAAACCGTGATCAATATCCTTGGTAAAGACGGATCGGTAGTCAAATGCAGTGAAGAACTCCGAGTCAAAGTTGGCCAATCCTATGGCGCCAGCATCTCCTTGTCACAATCCCTGCTGCCGAACATTGAACCAGGAAGCAACGGTTCGGCGACAATCACGGTGACCAATGAAGGAAATGGCCCTGACAATCTTCGTGTTTCAACGTCAAGTGCGCCGACTGGGTGGACCGTTCGACTTGATGCCACCACCGTCAGCGTTGGTTCAAAACATGGCTCGGAAAAGAGCAGCGACGTTGTCGTGACCGTCGATGTTCCAATCAATGCCCTTGCTACAGAGGAAGTTGACTTGACCTTCTCAGTGCTCCCTTCGACAGGTGGCGCTGCATACGATGAAGTGGTCCTTCGTGTAAAGGTGAAGGCAGTCCATGCGATGGAAGCGACAGCTCCAGCAACCGACCAGACCGGTCGTTCAGGAAGCGAAGTTAGATTCCCAATCACAATTGAAAACCTTGGAAACGTCAAGGACAGTTTCCGATGTTCAGTCATGCAGCAAACTGCTACGCCGGCATGGGGCGTTCACTTTGAAGATGCCAATGGCGTGCAATTCATTGAAATTGAAGTTGAACCACGTACCAGCGCCGAGGTGTTCCTTGTTGTGAGCGTTGATGGCGAAGAGGAACTCGCATACACTCGAATCACCACACGTGTGACCAACAAAGGAGATTCCAACACAGCAGACGAAGACGGCGATGGGATTCCTGATAACCAAAGAGAATTCCAATTCCTAGCCATTCTATCAGATCGCAACTTTGCCATGGATGTTCGATTGGTTGATGGTGGAATTGATCAACGATCAGGCACTGCAGTTCTTCCCCCGTCAGGAACACAAACATACGGCCTCTGGATCGAAAATACTGGTGATGGAAACGACGAGGCGATCATCGACATGTCGGGGCTACAAGGCATTGCTACTCGGCAATTGCTGCTCTATGGTTTGCCCGTTGAAGGCCCGGTCAGTGTTCCTGCTGGGTATGGAATTTGGGACTTTGCGAACCAATCCTTCCTGATTGATGTCAATGGTAATCCTGTCACATCAGCCACCAAGAACGGTGCTGAAACCATCATGGTTGGATTGCCAGTCTACAGCAATCAATCTCATGAGGCCCGTCCCTTCAAACTCTACATGGAACTTATTCTGACCGTGAACCCAAGTGCTTCCACTGGGGAAGGAGGGGTCCTTGATTTGACCGTCACCAGCGTTTCAAATGCTGCGAATCGGTCAGGCCAGATTTCAATCACGCTCGATGTTCAAATTGTCTATGAACTTGAATTTGAAACCGAAGGGGTCGAAACGGAAATGAGCCTCACATACCCTGATCGATTGGAATACACGCTCAATCTGACCAACACTGGAAACACGCGTACAGAAGTCATTATCTTTGCATCGGAAAGCTTCCGCGGATGGAGTGTAGGTTTGGACAGTGAAACAGGAGATTGCGAGACAACTGGCCCTGATTTCACCTGCGAAATAGAGGTTGGCGAGACCCTCATGATCGAAGTGCTCGTGCGTCCACCATTTTCAGCAGAATTAGAAGACACATTCAAGTTCACAATTTCTGTTGAACCCACAGAGACTGGTGTTGTCGACCGTGAAAACATCGAATTTGAAATCCTAGGTCAGCCATCCAAAGGCTTCCTCGGACTTGGTTTGTCCTCTCAACAGATTCAGTCGGGCTTCTTTATCGTCCTCGTCATACCGGTGCTTTTGCTCTTCTATCGTGTCGGCATGCCTTCAGTGCAACATTCAATGGAGGTAAGCCGTCGTAGCCGGAAGCAAGATCACGTTCAGTATCTGATTGACAGTGGCCATGAAGACATTACATTGGCGACAATGAAGGTGCGCAACCCGGTCCCATTTAGGAATCCAACGACTCAGTTTGCTTTGTCCATGGTGACGTTTGGAATTTACGGACTCTACCTTCATCACCAGTACTCCAACGAGATGAAGCGCTATGCAAATATTGGTAAGGGCGGTTTCAAACTTTGGAACCTCCTTTTCCTTCTCTTTGCCATTGCATTGCCGTTTTGGATGATTGCTCGAGTGTTCGGATTCTTGCGCAGTACGAAACAACTCGAAGCCCAAACTGGCCATGCCACCAAACTTTCCTTTGGTTTTATTTTGATGTGGTCGCTGATTGGTATGGTTGCAGCTGGTGGAACAACGCTGATCATGTCCTTCTTCCCTGATCTCGGTGGACTTGAATTCATCAAGACGCTGGCCCCGGCAGCGGTGTATATGTGGACTGTATTCGTGCCTTGGAAGGCCTTCGAAGATTCACTTAATGCATCATGGACCCTGTTCTTTACTCGAAATTGAGCGTTCTTGATTGCCGCCACTCCCTCGCGCCAGGATTCCTTGAGATTGGATACTAGATTCGGCGTGTGAGCGGCTTTGAAAAAATGAGTTTGTTTGTTCCCTATTACTTCCTCGCAGTGGCCTTGTTCTTTGCCATGATGAAAGCCGCCCTTCACGAGTCGAATTTGGGAACGCTTATGTGGGTCCCTCAAGTCGAAGAAATTGCGGAGCGTATGCTTTGCAACAGGGTGAACATATGTCCGGACTTGAATCAGTACCGAGCGCTTACCTCTCCATTGGATTTTTGACCGTGCTCGGCATCATCATGCCGCTGACAAATTTCGTCATCACATGGGTTGTTCGGCCTCGAGTCGACCCTGCTCGCCCTCACATCACCCGCTCTTACCTCTTGGAAGGCTATGAGCGCGACCACAGCCTCTATCCACGTCGTTTGACGACCTTTGAGTGCGGTAGCGAGCCTGTTGGCGATGCGATGATCCAATTCCACTTCCAGTACTACTGGTATGCCATCATCTTCCTCGTGTTTGATGTTGCTTTCATGTTCCTGGTTCTCGGCGGTATGGTGGCTTCAGATGCGACCACAGCCGATGCAGCACCGGGAGCGGTCGACGAAGCGATCAACGCACTCGCCATCCTCTGTGTTTTCTTTGCCACGATGTCATTAGGCGTCTGGTATGTGTTCCGTAAGCGAGGTCGCATTTACATTTGAGGTGGATAGTATGGCAGAAGCAGGAGAAAATTTTGCAGCATTCAACAGCCGAGCGCTGGTCGAAATGGTCGGTGGCGTCACCGATGAAGCATTGAAGGCCACCCGCATCAAGAAGTTCCTCAGCGTTCTTGCCGGCCGCTACTTCAATTGGGCCGGCCGCAAGTCCTTGTTCACCCTTCACTTGGGGATCAAGTGTTGCGCCATCGAGATGGCGGCAGCAGCTACGCCTCGTTTCGACGGGGACCGCTTCGGTGTTTTGTTCCGTTCTTCGCCTCGCCAATCCGATGTGCTGTTGATCAACGGCCCTATCACCAAGAAATTCGCAGACAAAGTCGTTCGATTGTGGGAGCAAATGCCTGAGCCAAAGTACTGCATCGCCATGGGTGAATGCGCTATCTCCGGTGGGCCATATTTCCAATCCTACAACATCCTCGAAGGTGTCGACACCGTCATTCCAGTCGATGTTTACATCCCAGGATGCCCACCTCGTCCAGAAGCACTCATCGATGGATTTGGGTTGCTGCGTGAGAAAATCATCCGTATTGGTGGAGCACCAAGCGCTGAGCGAATGAGCGAGAAGCCAGTGATTGTCGGGGAGGACTGAACATGGGTACAAGCATCACCCAAGAGCAGAACGCATCGGCAGCAGCAGCATGTTTGGAAGCCATTAACGCACGCTTCGAAGGCACCGGCATTACCGCCTCTGTTGAGCACCACAGCAACGCCAAGAAATACGCCTTCGTTCGAATGACTTGCCCACCTCAACACTGGATTGCACTTGCAAAGTGGATGCGCCACGACCTCGGCGTCAACTACTGTTCGATGGTTACAGGAACGCACTTCCCCGACGGTCCTGATGAACGTGGCTGGGAAGTGGCCTATCACTTCCTTCGCCAACCGATTCAAAACCAAACACCAAACACGCACAACGTCATCGTTGCTGAGGAATTGAAAGGCATGGACATCCCAATGGAGTTTGAAGTCTTCATGCCGTTGGCACAAGGAGATACGCCAACCGTTCCATCGATTCAATCGATTTGGGGCGGTGCAGACTGGAATGAAAAGGAAACATGGGATTTGGTTGGCATTCGCTTTGAAGGCCACGAAAACATGCACCGTGTTCTGAATCCTCACGACAGCCCGGAAGGATTCCATCCTCTACAAAAGCAACACAAACTTCGCTATCACGATCACAACGAAATGTACGATGACGCTCAAGGCTTCATGCGTAAACCAGCGGACGAGGGCCGTGTTAAGTGAGGGAGCATCATGGCACAAATGTGGATTACAATGGGGCCTCAGCACCCAATGACGCACGGCTTGTGGACGCTCCGTGTCAAGGTCGATGGCGAAACCGTCGTCGATACAGAAGCAGAACTTGGATACATCCACCGTGGTGTCGAAAAAATCTGTGAATCACGAGACTTTACACAAGTGACGCCTTACTGTGACAGGTTGTGCTATGTGAGCGCCATGACTTGGGCGAATTCATACATCTATGCCGCAGAAGATTTGCTTGAAGCAGATGTTCCTGAGCGAGCTGAATACATTCGTATGATTTCAGCAGAGCTGCAACGCCTTGCCTCTCACTTGATGTGGCTCGGTGCTTTCGGCCCTGACATCGGTAACCTTACCCTCATGACATGGTGCATGCGAGACCGTGAAATGTTCCTCGACCTTCTCCAAGAACTCGGCGGCTCAAGGATGCACTACAACTACCCGCGAATTGGCGGTGTCAAGCGAGACATGCCAATCGGGTTTGCAGACCGTGTGATCGCTAAGACCAAATTGTTCGAAAAGCGACTGGACGAATACGAAATGATGCTCGACGAATCGACCATTTGGCTCGTTCGTTTGCAAGGTGTTGGCTATGCCAATGCAGAAGAGATGGTGAACGCTGGTGTTTCAGGACCAAACGTCCGTGCAGCGGGCGTGAATTACGACGTTCGATGGGCTCACCCATACTCCGTCTATGACGAAATCGACTGGGAACCAGCCGTTGAGAAGCCAACTTCTGTCAAGGGCGCCGACTGCTATGACCGGTACCGTGTCCGAATGGAAGAAATGCGCCAATCCTGTCGCATGATTCTTGATGCACTGAACAAGATTCCAGGTGGAATGAACACCAATTACGCTTCAGGCGATGAGATGATCATCACCAAGGCACCAACACGAGCTCCCGAAGGCGCGACTGGATTCAGCAACTACGAGTGCACTCGCGGGGCCTCTCAGTTCTACATTCAAGGCGGTGGCGATGGGCGTGGAAAGAATCCATACCGACTGTCAATTCGCTCACCGATGTTCATCACCATTCCATTCGTCGCCAAGACGATGATCGGCTACAAGATTGCAGATATTCCTGCAATTATGGGTAGCTTTGACCCATGCATTGGAGAAACGGACCGTTGAGGTGATTGCTATGGATGACATCTACGACCTTCGAAGCATCTTTTTGGGCAAAGACAGCCCTGTTCACGACCTCATTGTCTCCTCTCTTGAGGGTACGCCACTCGAGGAAAGCGCGGGTTCACTCGCCTTCGCAGCAGGAACGTTTGCTGTGGTGAACATTGTATTTCTGATGCTGTTCTTCAGCCAATTCGCCATCCTCTGGATTGAGCGAAAAGCCGTCGCACGAATGAATGATCGCCGCGGCGCAACCACGGCCCTTCGTTCCCTTTGGGTTGGCGAAAATGGCGTGACTGCGGGCGAATGGTGGAACATGCTTCCCTTCGGTGCAGGTGTGCCAGTTGGAGCGGTCAACCGATGGCTCAACAAAAAATTCGGAAACCGCGATGAAAAATTCGCAACCGTTGACCGTGTCAACAACCGTTCATGGATGGGATACTCCATTTTCCCCGGGTTCTTTCAAAACGTCGCAGACGGAATGAAGTTCCTGCTCAAGGAACACATGGTGCCTCGTCGTGCTGACAAACTCATTTTCGAAGTTTCTCCGTTCCTCATTGTATCATCAACGCTCTTGATCCTTGGAATTATTCCACTGTCAAGCGGTATTTATGCCACCAATCCAGACCTCTCCATCCTTTATGCAATCGCAATCTTTGGTATTGCACCAATTGGTGTCTTCTTCGCTGGTTGGTCATCGAACAACAAGTACACCTTGATTGGCGGAATCCGCTCTGCTGCACAACTCACAGCCTATGAGATTCCATTGTTGCTAACCTTGCTTTCAGTGGCCATTCTTTCTGGTACATTCAACATCATTGATAGCATTCACTTCCAACACAGCGCTGGTGCATGGAACTTGTTCCTCATGCCGCTTGGTGCTGCGCTGTTCTTGCTGACCATGATCGCTGAAGTCGAGCGTGTGCCGTTCGATATGCCAGAAGCAGAGGCTGAACTTGTCGAAGGTTGGTGGACTGAATACGGTGGTATGCGATTCGGTATGCTGTTCATG
>DUIP01000130.1:12015-15252 GCA_013330285.1 Candidatus Poseidoniaceae archaeon | reverse complement strand
ATGCGATTCGGTATGCTGTTCATGGCTGAATACATTCGAACCTATGCAGCATGTTTCTTGTTCACTCACTTTTTCCTTGCAGGATGGCATTTGCCATTCCAAGGCACCATCAGCCAAATCCCGGTTCTTGGTGACGCCTATGTCTTGATTCCTGGCGCCATTGTCGTGCTGCTCAAGTCGTGGCTTGTGTTCTTGGTCGTCTTCGTCTGGGCGCGCTTCTCCCTTGCTCGAATTCGTACTGACCAAATCCTCGAATTCGGATGGCGCATGCTCTTGCCGCTCTCCGTGTTCCAAGTGATCCTTTCAACGCTCTATCGCTTGTTCTTGTTCGACCCGTCTGGCATGAGTGACACCGCTGCAGGCGGCAACGCTTGGATGATTCCAGGTCTTGAAATCCCAATCGCCCTCCCAGTGCTGACCACCATTGTGTGGTTGGGTATCTTCTTCCTTCTGTTGAACGATGAAGACAAAGACGCTGCTCCAGATCGCATGTACCACGTGTACACATTACAGCCCGCGGGAACGCACACTCCGGGCAAGGACTGAGGTGATTAAGAATGCCAATGCACCCACACGCACGACCTAATTTCAGAAACCTGTTCTGGTACCCGTTCAAGATTACATTGATCACGGCACTCCGAACCTTCCCATTCTTTGGAAAGATCTTCGGAAAGCGCCTCGCCATGGGCTATCACAACACCGAACACCCAGAGTTCCTGAGCGATGGAGACAAAGTCCGAGCTGACAAAACCTCGGAGTTCAACGACATCGGCAATCAGCAATTCGCACCCGACAGAGTCACTTCTGACCTGTTCCCTACCCTTTGGAAGCCACAAACCGTCCAATACCCATACGAACGCCTCGAGGAAATGGAGCCTTGGCTCTTCGTTCCTGGGAACTACAACGGTCGAATTGGTGTGATTTGGGAAACATGTACGGCGTGTAAGATGTGCGTGAACATCTGCCCGAATGACTGCCTCCACATGACGACTGAACTTCGCGTCGACGTGCTCGACAACGCCGAGGGCGAACACGAAGGTCTTGGTTCCGAACTCGAAGTTGGTGGCCATGCTGCTATGCTTAAGCCAGAAGTGGCTGCAACCCTTGAAGACTTCAACCTTGCAACCGCACACACAGACACGCCGAACGAGTGGCGCTTTGCAGAAGTGCTTGACTTGACAGGCTCCACAGCAACCGTCCGCTGGAATGATTCTGGCGAAGAGGTTGAGGTCGAACAGAGCGAACTTCGAGTCGCTGATGACCAAATCGTGTCAGGGCGAATCGATCTTGGCCGCTGTATGTTCTGTGGCCTCTGCATGGAATCCTGTGGATTCACATCCTTCTTCATGACCAATGAATACGACGGAATGTCAGGATTCACCCGACAAGAACTGTGGTTCGACGCAAGCCGAACACGCGTGCTTCCAAACGTTCACCAAGAAGCGGTAGACACTGAACTCGCTAAGCGAGCCAACAAGGAGCGCGACAAGCGGGCCAAGAAGGCTGCTAAGGCAGCAAAGGCCGCTTCAGAGGAGAGTGCTTGAGATGGATGTTGCAAGCGCAGCAGAACTCGGCGTGTTCTTTCTTTTTGCAACCATTGCATTAGGCGGTGCACTCGGGCTCATTCTCGCTCAACGGGTCGCCCATTCCATGCTTTCACTAATCTTCAGTTTCATGGCCGTATCGGGAATTTTCATCCTTCTTGGAGCGGAATTCCTTGCTGCCATTCAAATCCTCGTCTACTTGGCGAGCGTCGGCTTAGTGGTGCTGTTTGGTATCATGTTAACACGCCGTCAAATCCTTGAGGAGGACTTCGAATGAAGGTGCTCTCCTTGGTCACTCGTATGGGCTTGCTCGCCCTTGGCATGATCCTTGTTTCTGTGCTCAGCGCCGACGCTGTTTGGGCCGATGCAAGCGAAGACGAACCAACAACCAGCGGTCTTGCTGATGCTCTCTTGACAGACTGGGCCTTGCCTTTGCTCATTCTCGGTGTGCTCATGTCCATGGCTATGATTGGTGCTGCTTACCTTGTTCGTGATGAGCGAATGGAAAATCTCTTGTGGGAATTTGGAGGTGAAGAGGAATGATTGATCCAGCATTGGTATCTGCCCTTTCAGCCCTTATGTTTGTCATCGGGCTCGGTGGCGCTTTCACTCGAAAGAACGCGATTATCGTTCTCATGTGCATCGAATTGATGCTCAACGCTGCAAACATGCAATTCGCTGCAGCAGCCGTCCATCACGGAGACACAACCGGATGGGTTTACACCATTTTTGCTATTGCCATTGCTGCCAGTGAAGTCGCCATAGGTTTGGCCATCTTCCTAGCCATGTATGGTCAACACGACACGATATCATTGGACGATGTGGATGTCCTGAGGAACTGAGGTGATTGTATGGCAGGTTCAGAAGTATCAGACATCGCAGCACCCCACGTCTCAGAATTGGCACCATTGATTGTGCTCCTCCCAATGTTGGCCTTTGCGGTCATCCTTTTCCTTGGTAAAGTGTTCAACGGAAATCCAATGTGGAAGAATTCAGTCAAGGAAGGCGGCATTATCGCTCTTGGCGTCATGAGCGCTGTGCTTGTGCTCTCGATCATTCTCATCATGGACTTCATCGGCGGGGTTCAAGCCGGACATGATTCAGTGTTCCATTGGTTCACCTCTGGTGTTTGGGATGGAACCACCGGTGGCGTAAGCACCGACAAGTTTGGTTTCGGTATCTACGTTGATCACATCACAGTGATGCTGTTATTTGTTGCAGCATTCCTTTGTTTGCTCATCAACACCTTCAGTATTGGTTACATGAACACCGACCCAATTAACGACAACCGGAACCACCGCTTCTATGCAGAATTCACCTTGTTTTGCTCTGGAATGCTTGGCATGGTCCTTGCAGATTCCTTCCTTTGGCTCTTCATCTTCTGGGAAATCATGGGTCTTTGTTCCTACTTGCTGATTGGATTCTACTACGAGCGACCAAGCGCTGCATATGCGGCAAAGAAGGCGTTCCTGACCACCCGTATTGGCGACGTATTCCTCATGATTGGATTGGTCATGCTATGGGATTTGTTCGGATCTCTAGATTACGCCGTGGTCTTCGCTTCTGGAGAGATCGAAAAAGTCGCCGAGAATTCCGCTGGCACCTTACAATGGGCCCTTGGACTGATGTTCATCGGTGCGGTCGGTAAATCGGCTCAATTCCCACTCCACGTTTGGTTGCCTGATGCAATGGA
>DUIP01000130.1:6168-11683 GCA_013330285.1 Candidatus Poseidoniaceae archaeon | reverse complement strand
GATGCAATGGAAGGACCAACACCAGTTTCAGCTCTCATTCACGCAGCCACAATGGTCAACGCTGGATTGTACCTCGTCGCTCGAATGTTCCCATTCTTCGGTGCAGATGCCTTGCACGGCGATCTTGCTGACCTCGCCTTCATCATCGCTCTGGTCGGTGGCATCACAGCAGTCATGGCAGCAGCCATTGCTTTTGTCCAGATGGACCTCAAGAAGGTCTTGGCGTATTCAACCATGAGTCAACTCGCCTACATCTTCACAGGTCTTGGTTGTGCTATGTACCTCGCCAATACATTGTATTGGCACGAGTACCTCCCAGACGGCGTCAAGAACCCCGATTATTACGACAACCACTACATCGTCATCGTTGCGTTTGGTGCTGCTCTGTTCCACTTGTTCAACCACGCTATGGCCAAAGGCATGCTGTTCATGGCCAGTGGTTCAGTGATTCACGAAGTGCATCATGCACATCATCACCTGCACCACCATGACGATCACGGTGAGGATCATCACGACGATCACCATGATGACCACTTTGACGCTCAATCCATGGAAAACATGGGTGGTCTTGCTTCCAAGATGCCCATCACTGCAACAGCCATGCTTGTTGGTTCCGCTTCCATCATGGGTCTACCGCTCATCGGCGGATTCTGGTCCAAGGAAGGTATCATTGCCAACGCTTGGCGAGTTGCTCAAGATGATCCGCGATTCCTCTTGCCCGCTATGTGTGTGCTCATCGGTGCGGGAATGACCGGGTTCTACATGTCCCGAATGTGGCTCAAGACCTTTGCAGGCAAGCCAAACAATGAGGTTGCAGCCCACGTTGGCCCAACCAACACATGGATCAAAACTCCATTGTTCATTCTCACCTTTGTCAGTTTGTCTTCCATCCTCTTTGCAGGTATGGGCTTCACCCACTGGGCGCCAGATGAAGGCTATGCCTTCATGTCGGAGAAGTCGCTTGTCGACGGTATCATTTACGAATTGGGTCATGCATTTGCCAACGAAGTACCGTACTTCTTCATCATCACCTACATTGCGATTGCACTTGGTGCTGTAGCAGGTCCTGGACTTGCACTGGCATTGTATGGTGGGCAATTGGAAGAAGGCGAATCGGCCAAACCATGGATGATGCCCGTCATTCGTCTCAACGCTTGGGTCAAGGCCCGATTCAATTTCGACAACAGTGCTTTTGCCAACTCAACGCTCGCCGTCGCATTACAGAACCGCCTGTACATTGACCACTACTACGATATGGCCATGCTCAAGATTGTGGCTGGCTTTTCAACCAAGGCAGCAGAAACAGACGCCGATGTCATCGATGGGACCATCAAGACCATCGAATCTGGCTCACAGTCGCTCTCAACTGTCGTTCGCTCACTCACCACAGGATCGGCTCGAGATTACATCCTCATGGTGTCTGTTGGTATGTTAGCGATTTTCATGCTCGTTTGGGGGGTGGCCTGATTGTTCGAGGCCGGTACTGATTGGATTTCGATGCAACTTGTAGGCTTCCCTGTGGTCGCAGGTATTGTCTTGCTCGCCTTTGTGGCCAATGCAAAGAAATCGGCGCATGAGAAGCTCAACAACCCGATCCGAATGGCAAGTTTTGCCTTCTCATTGGCTCTGTTTGGATACACAACTTGGATGTTCTTCGAGGTCTTTGCCAGCATTGATCTAGATAACGGGATTATCTTCAATGACTACAAACTCTACGACAGCTACGAATGGTTCCCAGCACTTGGAATTCATTGGACTGTTGGTCTCGATGCTCTTTCTTTCCCAATGGTGTGGCTGACAACCTTCTTGCTTCCAGTGACCATCATCGCTACATGGCATGAGAAAAATGGAGCCACCTACTTCCCAACACTTCTGTTGATGGGTGGCGCTTTGATTGGTGTCTTCGTCTCGCTTGATCTCTTCATGTTCTATGTGTTCTGGGAGTTGACATTGATTCCTATGTTCTTCCTCATCCTCAACTGGGGCGGAAAGGACCGCAAGTACGCCTCTCAGAAATTCTTCATCTACACCTTCACAGCCTCTGTCGTGATGCTGCTTGGATTGGTGACGCTCTACCTGATGCAACCAGATCAAATTGGTACTGGTGGAAAGTACGGCACCATGACTGGACGAACCTTCGATATCCCAACCCTCGTTGAGGCAGCAACCAATGCGAACATGGATGGATGGTACATGGGTGAAAGCATGCAAAAGGTCCTGTTCGTGATGCTTATGCTTGGTTTCCTTGTCAAATTGCCTGCGGTTCCATTCCACACTTGGCTGCCTGATGCGCACGTTCAAGCCCCAACCGGTGGTTCGATGTTACTTGCTGGTGTCATGCTCAAAATGGGTGCCTACGGTATGTTCCGACTGCCATTGAGCATGTTCCCGCATGCGCTTCAACACTTCCAGATGGCACTGATGATTTTCGGAATGGTCTCCCTCGTTTGGGGAGCCATCGTATGTTTGGGCCAAACCAACCTCAAGAAGATGGTTGCCTATTCCTCCGTCTCTCACATGGGTGTCATCCTGATCGGTATTGCCACTATGCAACCAATGGGTTGGGCTGCAGCGTTGTTCATGATGTTCGCTCACGGCATCATCAGCCCAATGCTGTTTGCTGTATGTGGCGCATTCAAGCACCACTACCACAGCATGGAGATTGGGGCTATGCGAGGTATGGCCAAGCATTCGCCTTGGCTAGCAACTTCGATGATGTTTGCTTGGATGGCCTCACTTGGTTTGCCACTTCTTGCAGGTTTCGTTGCAGAATTGATGATGCTCATCGCTTTGTGGTACTTCATAGACTTGGAAGGCTGGAGCGTGCTTTGGATGATTGGTCCAGCGCTTGTCTTGGCCCTCACTGCTGCTTACTACCTCTGGTCGATGCAACGCACCATCTTCGAAGGTGGTGACGAAACACAACCTCCTGCCTCCTTGCATGGCGATCCGGTACCGGACATCACCAACGAGGAGAAGCTCGCAATGCTCATTCTCGCAGCCTTCACCATCCTGTTCGGTATCTTGCCTTGGATTGGCCTTGACATGATGGACAGTTATTGCCGTCAGTTCTTTGATACTATGATCTCAAATGGCATTTTCAAAGGGGGTGCCTGATATGAGTCAAACACAAGCCTTCAGCGATGATTTCTTCTCGGCAATGCTTCCTGAGATGCTGCTGTTTGTTGGCCTGATCGCCCTCATCATCATCCCGAACTTGGGTAAAGGGACGTTCCGAATTCCAGGGACTCAAATCCGTTTGCCATGGTTCTTGGGCGGACAACGCTTTGCATTGACGAGCAACCCACGCTTGCCCGCATGGATTGCCACCATCACCTTGGCCGGCGCTTTTGCTGCGGTTGCTGACTCATTGAATGGGGGCGTAGATGCGCTGACGGTCGTCAGCAGTAGCACCGACAGCGCCAAAGAACTTCTCGAAGTCAATGGCTTCAGCCGTGTCTTCGAATTGATTTTCTTTGGTGCTCTTGCATTGGCTTCGTTTTCAAGTATGAATCGCTTGAAGGTCGAAGGCACCGGTGGTAAGCTCAGTGAAGATCAATTGTACAACAACCGTCGACAAGCAGACTTCTACATCTTGATGTTGACCTGCGGCCTTGGAATGTCTGTTGTGGCCTTGGCACAAGACCTCTTTGTGCTCTTCATTGGATTGGAGCTGGCTTCCTTCTCCACGTACGTTCTCGTGGCGTTCATGAAGGAATCCAAGGCTGGCTCAGAAGCCGGTATGAAGTACTTCATCGTCGGTTCAGTCGCCTCTGGTGTCGGTCTTTACGGTCTTTCGATGCTCTACCTTTGGGCCGGTTCACTTCAGTTCTCAGTCCTTGCCGAGGCCTTTGCTGTGTCTGGGACTGAAGCATTACCACTCATCGGTATCGGTTTCGTTCTCGTTGGGTTTGGATTCAAGGTCAGCGCGGCTCCGTTCCACTTCGCAGCACCTGATGCCTATGCAGGAGCAAGCAGCCCAGTCGCCGGTGTTCTCGCTACTGCAAGCAAGGCCATGGGTATGGTCGGTTTGATTCGAATGCTCCTGATCGTGGCAGCACCTGAATCCTCAGAAGGTTCTGCGGTTTGGTTGGTTTGCATCGGCGCATTAGCAGCACTCACCATGACATGGGGTAACATCGCTGCCCTTGGAAGCACCAATCCAAAGCGGATGCTTGCTTACTCTTCAGTCGCACACGCAGGCTACATGTTGGCCGGACTTACTGCCGTTGGCGCATGGACATGGGACCCTTCATTTGCGGGCAAGGAAGGCGAGGCAGCTTTGCTTGTCATGACCGCTTTGTTGTTCCATATGTTGGTGCTTGTCGCATTCAAACTCGGAGCGTTCCTTGTTCTTTCCATCCTTGAATCAGATGGTGATTCATCTCGCCTCTCGTCATTGGGTGGCCTAGCCAAGCGTGAACCCCTGCTCGCGTTTGCCATGTTCATCTTCATGATCTCACTTGCAGGTGTGCCGCCAATGGCTGGTTTCCTCTCCAAGTTGATGGTCATCATGGGTATTGTCAATGTCGGCGTTGGAGCTGGTGCAACATCACTCGGTGAACTCCACTGGGTGTGGTGGTTGGCCCTGCTGATGGTGTTGAACTCTGCCATCTCGGTGTTCTATTACCTCCGGGTTGCTGTTGTGATGTTCTTTGAAGACCCAGAAGAAGGGAGAGAAGGTGCCCTTCCATCTGGCTGGCAAGTTCGAACATCGATTTTCATCTGCGTCGTTGCAACGATTATGCTCGGTGTCTTTGGTGATTCAGTGCTCGAGATGTGCCGCACGGCAGCAGAGAGCCTTACCACGAAGTGGTGAAGCGTTTTTCATGCCTCATGATGCAAAAGAGCCCCTTCGTTGAGGTGCTGTATTCAAGAAGGGTGGACATTACGGCATAGTAGGTGCAACCGTATGGGTCGTCGACGTGAAGAGAAAGTGGACGAGGAAGAACTTGCTCGACTTGAATCACCAGAGGGTTCGTCGGCAGGAAAAATCCGTGTCAAAATGCCAAACAAGAAGGTCAACGAAATGTTTGCTTTGGCTGAGCAAATTCTCGGAGGCCGTCGTGTGACAGTGCTCTGTGCTGATGGCGAAACAAGAATGGCCCGCATTCCAGGGAAAATGCGCCGACGTCAATGGGTTCGTGAAGGCGACTTGATCATCGTTTGGCCTTGGGATTTCCAAGATGCCAAAGCGGATGTTAAGCACCGATACACCAAGACTCAGGCCATGTACCTCTCAAGAAAAGGCGTTTTGCCTCCAGATGTGGACATCTTCGGAATGAACACCGCTGTTGACGATGATGACGAACACGACGACCTGTTCGGGACCATGGATGACGATGATGAGGACGAACTCTTCGGGTCAGCAGATGAACCAGAGGGTGCGGATGATGATGAAGACGACTTGTTCGCAGATGATGACGACGATGATGACGATCTCTTTGGTGAACCGGAAGCTTCCACGGACGCCGAAGAAGAAGATTCCGAATCGCCGGAAGAAGAGCCAGAAGAA
>DUIP01000130.1:0-5838 GCA_013330285.1 Candidatus Poseidoniaceae archaeon | reverse complement strand
GAAGAAGAGCCAGAAGAACCATTCGTTGCCGTTGAGGAATACCCGTCAGAAGATGGAGATGCTGACGATGATGATGACGACGAAGATTTGGAAGACCTCTTTGGTTGAATCATTCAAGCCTATGCTCACAGAATGGTGATTTGATGGCCAAGGACAACTGGGATGAGTTGAACGCTGGCAACCACAATCGTCGCAATCACAATCGCCGCAACAAAAAGGGCAAGCGCACTTCTCGCTCTCAAGACCTTGACGATGAGTATGCCTCATCTGAGGAGGACAAATTTCTCAGCAATCTCGCCTCAAAACAGAACAGTTACGGCTGGATGAAGGAAGCTCGCTACAAGCGAATGTTCCGCGATATCGAAAACAAGATTCAGGGCGCTATGGGCACAGGCACATTTGATTGGGTTGATCGTCGTGTTTTCGACCAAGTCTTTGATCGACTCACCTTGATGTCGTTGTATAAATTGATGAAAACAGGCGTCATCGATACGCTCGATTATCCAATTGCTCGCGGCAAAGAAGCCCACGTTTTTCACGGCACCAACATTGACGGAAAGTCCGTTGCTGTGAAAATCTTCCACACTTCAAACGCTGTGTTCAAGAATCTCGTTCAGTACATCGAAGGCGATCCAAGATTCGGCGGCCTTCGAAGGCGCCATCGAGATCTGGTTGACATTTGGGTTCGGAAGGAGCACAGAAACCTCTCGCGCCTATCACGATGGGGCCTCAATGTCCCCAAACCTTTGGGCATTCACAAAAATGTCCTGGTGATGGATTACTTAGGTCATGAACGCGGTTCATCACCAAAGTTGAGGGAAGTCCATGTTGAGGACCCGGAACCAGTCTATGCTGACCTCTTGGAGTTCTTGGCCGTGGCTTGGCAGAAGAGCAACCTTGTGCACGGGGATTTTTCTCCATTCAATATTCTCTGGCATCAAGAGCGGGCCGTCGTCATCGATGTTGGTCAAGCCGTCGTTCAGGGCCATCCAAAGGCAGAAGAATTCCTCGTTCGAGATGTCACGCGTCTTGTCGAATGGGCGAATAAGAATGGAATCGAAGTCACGCTTGCAGAAGCGATGTACGAGGTGCTTCACATGAATCTTGATCATGTGCATCAGATTGAATTTGACGATGAAGAGGAGTGAATCACTCTTCTTCCCAATCGACTTGTTCGTCCTCTGCTAAGTCCATCATCGTTTCAACAGCCTCATCATCAGACGGATCGACTTGAGCGGCCCGCATCCTGCGTCCTCGCCGGTTGGAGACATCTGCAAGGCCGGGCACTAAATTTTCAAAACCACCTGCTTGGGCCCCAGGGTCGTCCTTGATTTCAATCGTGTCGAGGCTTCGGTTGACCAAACGACTGCGTCGTCGGTCACGCTCGAGGAAGTTCAGCACGGTTCCGTGTTCTGCCCCACCAGCAAGCATTTCAATCGCTTGTCGGGCAGCAGAGAGGCCTTCTTCTTCACCAACAAGAACGACGGTGGAGTTGTAAATTGTAATTTGAGTGTCTGTGAGGCCTTCAATCAATTTGCGAATCTTTCCTTGACTCCCAATGATTCGGCCACGGATGCGCCGTTGCTGGTTTGAGCGCTTACCAACGAAGGAACGAATATCGACCAGTTCGAAGAAGTGGTCATCGTCAAGCAACTTAATCGCTGCTTTTGGTGCCATGCCTCGTCCAATAGCTTTGATGACATCGGGGAATTTCATTGCTTTCACAGGGTCATATGTCCCCGGTTCGCCCCATTCAACCTCGACATCTCCAGTGTTGGAATCGATGTCGAGCGTCTTGCATCCAGCCGCATGCCTCAACGATTTCGCAGTTGCACCCTTTGCACCGATGAGCACCGCAATGCGGTCCATTGGGACACGTGGCAAAGGTTGTCGCATGGGCCTTCCTGCGGCCGACCTCTTTTCAAACTCTTGTTCGGCGTTGAAGGAAGCCTATGGCGATTCCAACCAGAAGAAGAAGGCCCATTGAAGGGGCGAAAGAGGGAACAAGTCCAGGCGATCCGATTGAGGCCCCAGTGACAACCAAGTGGTTTTTGTTATTGCCTTCATCATATTCATCGATGACATCGAGGTAGTCGATGACGAGGCGTAAATCGTACTGACCTGTTTGAGGAACGGTGTAATTCCAAATCAGTGTCTCAGTGCTGTCAGAGAGCGTTCCAGACGGCAAGGTCCGTGCTTCCATCACTGTCCAACTGACCGAGGCTGTGCGGTCTGCAGGTGCAGACTCTAATCGAACCACGATGCTACCACCGTAGTCTTGATTGCTTTCAAGAACACTCGTAATGGTCACATTGCCTGAGTTTTCACCCGGGCGGACAATCATGCGGTCCAAGTTGGTTTGAGTCGCATTCCACGAAAGGTCGAGGCCGGGAAGAATTTGGAATGAACTTGGACTTGAGGCGTATTCATTGCCCGCTTGATCGACAACGACCGCTCGGAACATGAGGTGCTGCCGAGATTTTGTAGCCCAGTTTGAGAGTGCTACAGTCGCATCCAGGCCAGTCACGCCAAAATCCAACCAGCGGCCAGAAAGGTCTGGAGTTTGGCCAACGCCGTTCGAATCAAAGCCATATTGCATGTAGGAGGCCGTCAGATCCAATCCCGAACCGTCATCAAGCGCATTGAAACTTACATTTGCGGGACCAACGCGACTTGTTGTGAGTTCGTCGACCACCCAGCCACTCGGTTCTGGTGCGGTTTGGTCGACTCGGATCAAGACATCAGAGGCTTCACCGATGTTGCCAACTCGGTCAACAGACCGGAATTGAAGCGTATGGTTTCCTTCACTGAATTGCAATGTTGTGGTGTCGGTTGTCACAGTGGACCACGATGTTCCATCGGTGCTGAATTGGCAAGATGCAACGCCACTCCCTTGGCCATCATCGGCCGCGGTGATGAGGCCACTGATGGCCACTGTTCCACTGTTTTGCCATGCGGTACCCGAGCCTACGGTCAAGTCACCCAAGGTTGGACCGGTTCGGTCGATGCCGATGAACATGGTTTGACTCGTGGAAAGACCAGAGGCGTCATGGACGGTGAGACGAGGGTTATACGTGCCTTCATTCATAGCGCCGCTCGACCAATCCCATCCATAATTCAACGATGTGGGCCCGTCATTGGAAGGTGCGCCCGGACCGGGTACATTGGCGAGGGAAGCGTAGGTGAGATCGTCATCACTTGCTCCCCATCGGAAAGCGATGGCTTCATCTGCATCGATTCCAAACCATGCTCGATCACTCGCTGAATCTCCACTTCCAGCATCAGCATTGAGGGCTGTGAAGATGGTGATCAGGGGTATTTGGTTTGCAATCGTGAACGTGTCGGAAGTGACGACAACGCTCTGGTCCACGTCATCATCCCATGCCGTGGCTCGCAAGTTGTAGGTACCATTGGTGTAGGCGGTCGAATCGAAATAGGTTAACCAGGGCACACTGGTCAGGTTGGTAACAGTTGTCCATGATGTGCCATCTGAAGATGCTTCAATCAGGATTGATGAGACATTGGCATCACCGGTGAGTGCGAAGGTCAGTTGGTATTGCCCGGTGATTGAATCGCCTGTCGAAGGGCCATTGGAGAAGGTCATTTGCAGGTTTGAGGAACTCCACATGCGTTGGTTGTCCTCAAGCTGTGATTCAGGTTGTTGAGTGTTGCCAAACATTGGCGAGGTGCCCATGCCAAGCAACAGAAGGATGAGCAACGCAGTGACGCCGGTCCTTCCCATGGACCATTGACGGGTGAGGTTGTCCTTCAATGCTCCCCTTTAGGAATTGAACGAGGGCAGGGATTCTAGGGTGGCGCCCATGTTCGAAAAGGATTCACTTTGTTGAGAATTGGCGCTCATCCAATCCGCTTCGGAACAACGATTTTGCCCCTCTGTTTGAGATGGGTTCAAGTGCTTTGCAGGGTGTCATCGCTATGTATGGCGAACACATTGAAGGTCATGGCTGTGATTCTCTTGCTTGGAATGGCAACATTGCCATTGAGCGTGAACGCTGAGGCGGTGGGTGATATTCAATCCGGAGCTTCGTCTGTTGCATTGTCTCCCTCTGCGCCAAAAGCGGGCGACACGGTGACCATCTTGCTTGGTTTGTACAACGCCGGTCAAACCTTTGCTACCGATGTAGAATATACGTTTTTCAAGGAATCCCAAGGCCCAAACAACATCATTGAACAAGGCCGTGTCGACATCGAGAGCGAAACCAGCGTTCAAGTTTCAACCCAATGGATCAACGTTCTTGAAGGCGAACATGAAGTGCACATCCTTGTGGAATACCCGCGTGACTCAGGCAATTACATGGATTTCTATGTTCCATTCACGGTCACAGGATTGCCTAACCTCAAGGTGACGACCCTCGAAGTTTCGCCAACCACTGGTATTTTCGCTGGCGACACCATCACTGTGTCCTCACTTGTCCGAAACACTGGAAGTGAGCCTGCAGGCGCAAGCGTGCTCCACCTCGATCTCCCGGGCGCTGCAGACCAAGACCTTTCAACGCCATCGATCGATGCTGGCTCTTCGACTTGGGTCAACACAACCTTCACTGCTCCATCGAGTGGGAGTCACACAATCTATGCTACTCCTGATTATGAAAGCGCAGTCGAGGAATCCTCTGAGGTGAACAAGCAGGAAAGCGTAGAATTCACTGTCGACACCCGTATGGATGTCTATCACCAAGGTGAGATGAGTGTCACCATTGAAGAAGGGGCACTTGAAGGCCCATGGGTTGTTTCAGGACGTTTGGCGCGGACCAACGGCAGCGGCACAACTGAAGTACCAATGTGGCTTGAGATCCCGGACGGAAACGGTGGACTTGTTACCTCTGTGCCTTTCACAGTCGTTCTTTCGGGAGCCGGTTATGCAGAGGCTGACTGGAGCCACACCCTCACCTCAAGTGATCTCAGTTCCCTCGAGGTCGGCATACACCAAGTCACGGCTCAAATCGATCCGTTTGGTACCGCTCCGTTCATTCAGGAATCCAACGACAACGACCGAAACACAGCCGCCTTGTCGATTTATCCAATTCCCGATGTGTTCGTTGACCCAATTGCGATTGCTGACAGTCCTTCTGTGAATTCGGGAGAGAAAGTCCTGTGGCGAGTCAGCATGAGCAACAACGGTGACATCGAAGTTTCAGGGCGATTGCAATACACATGGGAAGGCACGGATGGCGTGTCGCCAGTTATTTATCTCGAAAAAGGTGAATCCTTGACATGGGAAATCGAGTTGACCACATCGCTTGGAGCTCATGAGGCAACCTTTGTCGCAGGTTGGGTGCCACTCGCAGGAAGTTGGGATGACAACCCCCTCAACAACGAAGCAACGGGCACTGTATCTGTTGAGGCAGAACTTCGCCTCGAGTGGTGGCTGTCTTCGTTTAGCATCCTTGATGATGAAGCAAACCCTGCATCATCTCCACTCGATGCAGGGGAAACCTACACCATTTCCATTGATTTGACCAGCACAGAAACTGGGAGTTTAACCTTTGACTGCATCGATGGTAACAATGAGATGTTGGGCAACATGAGTGCCACTGTCGAAAACCGTGGCGATCGTGTCTCTCTCACCTGTGATTTTGTTGCTTATGCTCCCCTCTCGACGGTAAGGCTTGTTCCATCCGATCCAACAGTGACCACCACATTCACACGAACCTTTGCGACTGTTTTGACTGACGATGCGCTCGATGATCTTGAAACAAATGCAGAAATGGGAACCTTCACGATTATTGGATTGAGCGCTCTCATTCTGATTGGCGTTCTTGTTGCAGCAATTCTGATGACTCGTGACCGAGAAGAAGAAGTTGAGCGCGATATTTTCGA
>DUIP01000183.1 GCA_013330285.1 Candidatus Poseidoniaceae archaeon | reverse complement strand
ATTGGCTTAGCAATCCTTGGCCATGCACTGTGGAATGGCAGTTCGTGGGCGATTGGTTTGATCGGTGCCAATATTCACTGGGCAGCTCAGTTGGTGTTGGCGCTTGGATGGATCTTCTTCCTCATTTTTGCATTATGGCAGGTTTCAAGGCGTATTCTAGCCTCTGTGTTGCTTGAACCGACCGAACAATAACACCCAAAAAAGCGCTAAATCGCCTTTCATCACAGGGAAAGCACCTTTGAGGTGATTGATGCCCGTTTAGGTGGGAGGAGATGGTATGGATGTGTTTATTCCGGGCCCAAATCAAGGCAATATCTTCGTCACAGCCCTGATTATTCTAGGGCTTGTTCTGGTCTCTTCCAAGGCAAAGATGCTTGACAGAGCCGGCGTCTTTGCTGCTGCTGTTCTCGGCTTAACCGTTGGAGCGTTGGGCCATTGGACTTGGCTGTTGATCCTCCTTGGCTTCTTGTTGTCTGCGCACAAAGCGACAAAATGGCGTTTTAGCGAGAAGCTTGAACGAGGTATGTCCGAATCAAACGATGGTCATCGAAGTTATGACAACGTCATCGCTAATGGTGGTCTGCCTGGTATTGTAGCTATATTTGCTTTCATCACAGAAGAATGGGAAACTGGTCTTTGGATGTTCAGTGCGGCTGTAGCGGTTGCTGCGTCCGACACCTTCGCCAGCGAGATTGGATGTTTGGATGACAATGTGCGAATGATCACCACATTCAAACGCTGTGATGCCGGAATCAATGGCGGATTCTCCCCCAGTGGTCAACTTGCTGCACTCGCAGGATCTGGACTCATTGGTGTGCTTAGTTTCCCAGCCTGGTACTTCACCACCGGAATGACGGATTTACAGATTGGACTTACCTTGAGTGCTGCCGTTGTTGTGATTGGCTGGCTGGGATGCCAAATGGACAGCCTTCTTGGAGCACTGTTGGAAAATCGAGGCTTCCTCACCAAAGGAGGTGTCAATGGAATTTCCATTACCTTTGGATTCATGTTGATGAGTTTCTTTGTCAACTACCTCGTCGCTTGAGTGGAATGACACCCACTCACATTCGGCCATTGTCTTCATGAACCACAACCGATTGGTCCATCCATGCGCAAGCGCTTCGCAGCCATGGCTTTGCTTGGCCTGCTTGCATGCATGACCCTTGGTGGCTATGCGAGTGCAATCGAAGACCCGGTGTATGAGCCCGGCTACATCGATTGGGAAATCAATCCCATGGAGCGCTTATTTGTTGAAGGCTTGGATGTCGAGGAAGCCGTGCTTCAGCGAGGGCGAACTGACAATGCTGTCGGCGGGTTTTCATTCAACGCAGGTGCTGGACCAGTTCCTGTGTTTAGCATCTCGAGTCCACCAATCCAACAACCGATCAACGCCACGGTCAATATGAGTGTCTTCTTTTCTGCCTACATCGAAACCGGACCATTGTCTCACGAATCATGCACCCGCCAGCCCATAGCAACTGATCCAACGACCATCTTGACCTATTCAGTGGATGCAGGGGGTGTTCCAATCTATGATGCGGTGGTCACCCAAACGGTTGATACTGCGATCTCAAATGCTGCAATGAACTTCAGCGGTGAAACTCAAGAGGCTTTCATTAGCATGCAACCAGGTGACGTGTTCACACTCACGCTCACCGCTCAAAACAACTGTGATGGAACCGTCATGCGAGTGCAGTGGGGTGCCTTTGAACAGAACAGTGGCGGCATCATCATTCAAGGCGAACTTTACGAGCCAAAGGCGAGCATTACAATCGATGATGAACGACGAGCTCACATCGAAGTGCAGCCGTTATTCCCATGGGGCACAGATGATGTGAAGTCCGTCAAATGGGAAATCTGGGGGCCACTTGAACCGGATGAACAACTTGTTCGAGACCCTGATTACTTGATGGAAGAATCGACCGGGCGGATTCGTATTGACCGACCAATGGAAGAGAACCAAACCAGTTGGGCGTGGTCAGGCGTTGAGCAACTTGGATTAGGCGACGCAAATTTACAGGTATGCATCCAAACTATTTCTGGCGATCTCAACAGCGACTGTCATGCGTTTGGAATTGTCAGGTTTGAAGTTGAACCCAAGGACAAAGGATTTGCAAACGCTGCAATTTTCCTCACATTGACGACGATCTTTGCGTTGGCTGCATATGTCTACTCCCTTGTTCGGAGCGAGGAGTTACCACCATTACCGATCTTAGCCGCCTTGGTGCTGTTGGCCATTTTTGTCATCCCCACGGCTTGGGGCCAAGCCAACTTAGGCTCAGCTGCGAGCATTGGCGATGACGCCCGCGTCTACGATGGGGAGGTCTACGATGCTATGGGCAACATGGTGACGATTTCGGATTACCTTGACGGAAACACCGCATTGGTTGTGGCCGTCACCCTTCCGGGTTCTGAAAATGCAATTCAGCAGGCGCTCGAACTCAACAAAACACTCGATACGAAAAGCGATGAAATTCAAGTCATACAAGTCATTGCTGGCATGGACGCGAGGCAAACCGACATCATCTCACTCAAGGAGAGATTGAATGTGACATGGCCAATTCTCTTGGATCAGGAAGGGATTTTTGCAGGCAGTCTACCGACAGGTGTTGCTGATGCGGTTCTTGTTCTTGACCCGTCGATGAGGGTGACCCATGCTGAAGGACCATATGCGCCGCGAGAACACCTTGAGAATGCCATCGATAGCGTCTCAACAGGCGGAGGGCAATCCTTCACCCAATACTTCGGACTCATGTTCGGGCCCGGACTTTTCTTGCTCTTCATGGCGCTCCCTCGTCAAGAGGTGTTGGAACCAGAAGAACCTCTTCCTCCGGGCACATTATGGGCATCGATCGCTGCAGCAGGTGGCCTTGGAGTGCTCATGGTGAACCTCCCTGCCATCTTGGCGACATTGGCACCGATCAATACCAACCTGTTGTTCTGGTTGGATATTGCAATGTTATTGTGGATGGTCGAAATGTGCATTGTCACCGCTCGCAATGGAGCTCCGTATGAAGCACAAATCGCTGGAAAAGCCCTTCACAAGATGTTCCCCAAGGCCTTCAGAGATTGGAGGGAGCTCGAAGACATGCAACGCGATGTGTTGCTTGGCGTATGGCTCGGTTGGTTTGGATGGCTCTCGTTCCCAGCATTGTACCCACAAGGTGTTGCTTCATCCATGCTCAGTGGGCCACTTGGCATCGGGTTTGGTTTGTTCTACATGTTCTGGCTGACACTCTTTGCGGGAGCGGTCGTTCTCATGATCAGGTTCATCGCCTCATGGGGTGGATCCATTTCCAGATTATTTGGTGAATTTGGAGCACGGGTCTTTGCTCAATTCATCGGTTGGTGCTTGTTACCAATCGCCATCTGGGTCACCATAGATGGCCTCATTACGGCTTCTCAACTTGGATTGTTTTGACCGAAGGCTTGACGACCGTTGAAGGATTTCGAACCTTCTATGAGATCCTACACACCAAGTTGGAGCCGCACGCAACGTGAACTGTTCCTCAACTGCCCAACCGCTTGGGCAAGGTCCTATGCCAAAACAAACCATCGTCAAAAAAGAGGAAATGGGAATCACATTCGTCCTTGGGATTTGCTTCTGCGATCGCTCAAAGCCACCGTTATCGAACAGCTTGAAGCACTTGCGATGATTGTTGAATGGACCACAGCAGTCGCAGAATTATCCCTTAGAGGCCTCTTTAGAGACCAACTTCGAACTCTTGATCTGTCGATGGCTCATCCTCAATTTGAAGCCATGCTTCTGGTTGCAAACCATCGGATGAAATTGTTGTGGCGCACTGATGTCATGGTGCAATTAAAGCGAGGAGTTCACCCTCAGTGGACTGTTTTAGATCGAATGGATTCCGAGCACATCGAAGGCCTTGATCTGTTCGCTTCCCCAGACCTTGCCATTAAGATCCAAGCCAAATGGCATGTGATTCGCTTAGATATGCAATCTGCGAAGATGAACGATTCTCAACGACTTGAAGCACTTGCGATGATTGTTTGGACAACACACAGGCATGGCCTCCCTGCATTGGCCGACCAGTATGTGGTCAAAACCATTGGATGGAGAAAAGGAGCTTGGCTCCTCCATACGTTTGAGAGCACTGAACATGAAGTCCTCATAGCAAAAGCGATGATACGTCATGATGTGAAAGAGATGAAACGATGTGCTGAAACATCAAACCACTCAATCGAGTCTCTTCCTCTTGCTCAAAAACAAGACGTATGTGACAAGTGTCAATTCAAATCAACTTGCCTCAATGGTGGGACGCTTGAATCTTTGAAAAGAAAGAGGATCTTGAGCCTAGCAAGTTCGAGCAACTAAAGCAGAGACACCAGGTCTTCGAGCACCGAAGCAACATCGGTTGCTTTGGTCACACCGCTTGCCAGAAGAACACCTTCTGCACCAAGTCGAATGGCCGTAGCCACATCTTGACCGTTCTTGACGCCTGCACCACATAGAACGCGAACATCAGAATTAGTAGCTTTGACAAGAGCGACGGTGTCACTGACGATTGAAGGATCTGCGGTCGTGACCGAAACATCACCACCAATCAATTCTGGAGGCTCCACAGCGATGAAGGTCGGGCCCATTTCGGCTAGGTTTTTTGCTTCATCAAGGTCAGCAGCGCATCCGCAGACAGGGAAGTGTTCGGGAAGTTGTGGAAGCAAGTTTTGCACATGTTCCATCTCAACTTTATGCTCTGCATGGTTGATGATTGTACCTTGTGCTCCACGGTGGATTGCTGTTTTCGGTTCAAGCCATCCAGTGAAACCGCCTTGTCCCACGGGGTCGAGGTGCTGGGACCAAACTTCGAGCTTTGGTGCGGCTCTACGCACCGCTTCCAAATCAAAAGCGGAGACGACAGCCACCATGCGTGCTGGGCCCTCGCTGTGGCGTTCCATTGCCACTGCCAACGTTTCCGCCGTTGGACCAGATGCAGATGCATAGGTTTTGAAATTGACAACAATCAACGGTTTGGTCATGTATTGCCCACAAGTGAGCACCATTTGACATCTTCCGTCATTCGTGAATCATGAGGCTTGCTTTGGCCATTGCCCGCCGTCTTGCTTTGTTCCAGAGGGTACAACCGAACCGTGATCAACCACAACACCCTCGAGCCAAACATCAGATTCAATCGACACATTGCGGCCAATAAGACAATTTCTCAAATGGGTATTTGCTCCGACTGAAACCCCAGCAAGCAAGGTCGAACGTTCAACATTACAGCCATGAAGCAGAACATTGTCCTCGACCATCGAATCCACAATCATGGCATTTGTTGCGACTGGTTGATGCGCATACCAGGTGCTTCCTTCAACAGTTCCACGGGAAAACCGACCTTCTTTGATGCAACGTTGGACGCCATCCATCCAAGCATCTGGCGTTCCCGCATCAATGAAATAACCCTCAAAGGGCAAACCATTCAAGAGACCGTCTTCTGCCAGTTTTGGAAACACATCCCTTTCTATAGAGTGGCGTCCATGAGGCATCCAATCAAACACATCATCCTCAAAAATGTACGATCCGGCATTGATGAGATTAGAAAAGACTTGTTCTGGCGTTGGCTTTTCCAAGAAGCGATTGATTTTGTGGTCTTCATCGACACCAACAATCCCGAACCGTGTGGGGTCCTCAACTTCCCAAAGAGCAAGCGTTCCGACGCCTCCATTCTTGCGATGAAGGTCAAGCATGGGTTCGATGCGAAGCGATGATACGATGTCGCCATTAAAACAAGCAAACGTGCCACTCACAACATCCCTACAGTTGCCAAGCGCACCACCAGTTCCCAGAGGTTCGTCTTCAGGTACAATTCGAACATCGAAATCGACTTCGTTTTTCTTGAAGTAGGATTCAATCTGATCGACTTTGTATCCCCCGGCAACAATGACTTCGTCAACCAAGTCGGTCGGTACTGCTTCCACTACACGTTCAAGCAATGTCAAATCCAACATAGGTAACAATGGTTTGGGGATGGCTTTGGTCCATGGTCGAAGTCTCGACCCTATGCCACCTGCCAGCACCACGACTTGCATGGCTGTTGCCAACCTGCTCCAACCTATGAACACACCTCCCATTGAGGATGCAACATTCCTCGAACCGAACAAAAATTGCTGGAGAGGCGTGCAAAGTGTTCAAAGACGGGCTTTCTGTGGAGCAATTGGAGAGACCCATGAACATCCACGAATACCAAGGAAAAATGCTGCTTAGGGATGCTGGCGTGCCGGTGCTCGAAGGCGTCCACTGCACAACTGTTGATGAGGCTTTGAACGCCTATGATGCACTTGGAAGCAAGGTGGTTGCAGTCAAATCGCAAATCCATGCAGGTGGCCGTGGAAAGGGTACGATGTACACTCCAGGAACCAAAGACGTCGTTATGGAAGGTGGGGTCAAAATCGCCTTTTCAAAAGACGAAGTGAAGACATACGCCAGCAACATCCTTGGAAACCTGCTCGTGACCATTCAAACTGGAGGTGAAGGCAAAATCGTCAACAATCTCTACATCGAGGCGGGCTGTGACATTGCCCACGAGTACTACCTTGCTTTGCTCGTCGA
>DUIP01000043.1 GCA_013330285.1 Candidatus Poseidoniaceae archaeon | reverse complement strand
CTGAGTGTGTTCAGTAAAACAGCGAGCAGCAGGTCAAGGAGCCATCAGCGGCTCGAATTTGACTCATATCGAGGACAACGGGCTCGAGACCCATTGACTTGACGGTTTCAAGGACGGTTGGATAGCCCAAAGCCACGAGCACTTGCCCGTTTGGAAGCCCGATGGTGTTGCACCCATATGCCTCCTCATTCGGCATCCACTTGATTTCACAACCTTCTGGAAGTTCACCAAAGGCATCCTTAGGCAGGTACCCCTCAGGTACGAGGATCACTGAATCAGTAGGTGTCGAGCTGATGCTGGTGAGATGGAGGGCTTGCTCTGGGATCTCAACGACTCGTAATTCATGGCCAAGATGGCCAAGAAGATCGCGTAGTTCTTCGATTCCAGCGTCGTTCGTACGAGATGACCGACCGACGAAAAAGAGGTCGCCTAAACGAATGATGTCGCCCCCATCCATACGGGCTTCTCCATGCATTCGACATACTTGCGTGCCCGAAAGTTGACGGGTGACAAATTCTGCAATTGGAGGTTGTTCTGCTACACGGGAAGGGTGTCCTGGGACAGGGAGGAGGACGTGGCCGTCAATCACAACTGCTTGGTCCTCAACGAAGATGGAGTCTGGTAATTCATTGTCCGATGGAAGAACTGTGACTTCGACGCCTGCGAGGAGAAGGGCTTCTCTGTAAGCAAGGTGCTGGGCCTTCGCCAATTCAAGATCGGTTGGGCCCGAGCCGAAAAATTTGGCAATGGCGTTGTCAAACGAGGCGGGGATTGCTCGGGTGAGAGCCCGGCCTTTCTGGTCCAAACGAACCGTTGCCATGGTCAAACCGGACAACTGCCCCCCCTTAACCGTTCGCCTGTTCTAGGAATTGAATTTCCGGGGACCGGAATTCTCTTTTTATCTTAGAAAGGCAATATATCCTGAGTTGTCGCAATGGATTCAAAGCAAGAAGAAGGTTTAATTTCACATCATTTCGATGGAAATCTCTAGTCTTCATTGCTTTCTGCAATAAGCATCCTGATGTCTTCAAGAACAAGTTCTGGGAACCAATCGTTGTCACCCCACCACACCTGTTGAAGGCCTCTGTGATCGACAAGGACGGTTCCTGTGCTGTGGTTCACGCTGTAGGCATCGGGGTGATGGCGTCCGCTCGTCGATGATTCAGAGGAGTTGTTTGTGTCATCACTTGTACCATTATCAGACTCATTTCCTGACTCGTTATTTGAGTAATCAGAAGGTGCCTCTTCAATCCAAAGACCAACGCCGAAATTCACCCACACGTCTGTAATCGCTTTGAGTTGAGACTCGTCATTGACGTCGTTGATCGAGAGGTGGCTCCAATCGGTACCACGGCTCTCCTTCCATGACAGCATGGTTGCTGGATCATCTCGCCATGGGTCCACTGTGAGGGTGATGAATTCTGTTGCGTTGTGTTCTTCAGGAGTTAATTGACTGGAGGTCCAACGAAGATTTTCAGTGACAATTGGGCATATGTCGATGCAATTTGTGAAGAGGAAGGCGATGACAACGACCTTGCCTTCAGTGTTTTCGACAAAATTCCATTCATCGCCTGTTGCGTCGAACAGAGTGAAATTATCCACTTTGACCACGGGTTCGATGTCTTCACCGTGATAGGGAGATTCTGTTGTAAATGATTCTGGTGCGAAGCAACCAGAAAGGATTAGCGATAGGGTGAGAAAAACTGCTATGGTTATTCGTTTCATTCATTCACCTCAAACGATGGTGCCAAGGTATGGAAGATCTGCCTCAAGCTGTACAATATACAAGCCAGTGGAGATGCATGAAGCGTATGTTAAGCCATTATGATGTTCAACAGCCCACAAAAACGGGGCCCAACTGAAGTCATAGAAGCTTGATTGTATAACCGTCCCATCTTCTCCATGGGGTAAGTACCATCCAACGGTTGCTTCGAAGTTTGTTGCTGTACGGTCGTCTGGGTATGTTGGATCAACCAAGGTTTCGACATCGATAATCCACAGGCCTGCGTGATAGTGTGAGATGTATAGGCGTCCATCCCATCCTCCTCCGTGACTTTGATCGGTTGTTTCATCGGTCTCGAAGTACGCACTGTCGAGGTTGTGGGGAGAGAAAAGGAGCCATTCATTCGCTACCGGGAATGCTTCACAATCCTCGCCATAGCAGTGATCCTCAGCATATGGAATCTCCCAATCTCGTATCAATTTGGGTCTGAATTTGAATTGTCCATCTTCCATAGTGTAATCGGTCGTGTCGAGGAGGTAGATGATACCGGTACCGACATTGGTCGAGAGCACTTCTACAGCGGCGGTGACAAGGTGAACTGGTTCGTCTGAGTAGCCGACGTGTGAGAGATCGACCATGGTTGGGAATGGTTCTGCATAATGGATGTAGGAAACTCGTCCGCCGTTCTCATTACCTGTTGTTCCGCTGTCCGGTTGTCCATCCCCGTCCAAATCGAGGAAGTCCATCCACAAGCCGACTTCTTCTGCTCGCCATCGACACTGGATTGGATTGCCCTGTCCAGTTTTACACAAGGTGGCGTGAAGTGTGTATTCCTCTGGAGAATTAACTGGGTGGGGGACATCTGTGACATCACCAATTCGCAGTCCTGCTTCCCAATAACTACCGTAGATGAATGTGTGGCCGTAGCGAGGGTCGTTTGGGTCTTCACCTGGCCAGAGTTGAACGGTCATGTCGTGAATGTAAATCCAGCCGCCACGTGTGGTTTCCCAAGCGACTTCGTATTCACCGACTTTGACGATGGTGTGGCCAAGTCCGGATGCGGGAACGCCTGGGAGGTTTCTTGCAGCAGAACCATCGAGGTTGAGGTGTGCAATGGTAACACCACCGCAGGCCTCTCCAACGGCGTCTTCACATTGCTCATAATCTGGGTTTGCAATGAATAAGTACCATTCTCCATCGATCATGTGGGTGTAGAGATTGTGAGGCCCTGTAGGGTGATCAGCATCATACCAATTGTCCACGAAAATTGGATTGGTTTTGTCGGTGACATCGATGAGGGTGGCGCTGACTTGAATCGGGTCATTCCATTCACCGATGTTCGGGTCTGAATTTCCAGGATCGACAAGTTGGTTTTGTTGAATAATGTATTCGCGGCCATTATACTCGAGGTACTTGACATCCAATACCTGGGTGTTTGGATCATTGTAGATGCCTGTGACGGTGGTATTGCTCGGATCTGTCACATCGATAATGTGCATGTCATTCCATCCCGCCATGTAAGCATAGGTGCTCTCACCATCAGGTGTTGTGGCGACTTGAATCTCTGCGTTACCGGGGGTGGTGAGTGGGTTGAAATCGAGGAGTTCGATGTTGTCCGTACCCGCTACGTGTTGAGAGGCGTTGGAGTGGTCGTGGCCTTCATACTGGTACAGTGGATCTTCTTGATCGAACGTGATGACGTTCGTTCCATCCTCTTCTTCTGCAGGCCCGAGCACAAGTAATGTTGCTGAACACAGGAGGATGACAATGAAGATCCCGAGGCCTGTCTGCTTCGCGCCCATGCCCCGGGGTGCAAACTCTTCCGTTTTGTCTTTATGTCGCGCTGGTGTGGCGAAATCATGTCCGGGGTTCGTCGTCAATGTGGTGCGCTCCTCGTGGCAGCACTCATTGGACTGTTGACGCTGACGCATGCATCAGCTCATGAACAAGAAACGTACAACATCATCGTCGTCGCTGACGGGCCCATGCCCGCCAACATCACTGATAGTGGATTCGTTCAGGGGAATATCGTTGTATTTCGAATGAAAGATACAACAGAAAATGCAAGCATTCGAGTCACGATTGACACAAATCAAGATGGTGTGTTCAACGGCTCCACTGATGATATGTCTGTTTGGCTTGTTCAGTCGTGTGAACTCACTGAAAACGGTACCCTCGTCGATGAAACGTGTGCGGTCTCACATAGTTATGAATTCAACATCAATGCCACTGTAGGCGACTATGGCTACCTCTTTGAACGGGCCATCAATGAATCAATCGTGACCAACGAAACCTACACAATTAGTTTACAGAAAGACGTTCATGAAGAGCCTGGTGTGCCAACATTGGGTGAATGTTTTGGTATTGGTTGTGAGGCTGATGTGGTGGCTCAGGAAGTCGAAGAGTCTCAAACGGAACTTCTAATCATCGTGATGGGGGTTGCCATTGTGGGCATTATTGGCCTTTCGATCAGCATCATGAATGAGTCAAAAGAGCAAGTCCTTGAAGACTCCGAAGAGTAGTTAACCCTCGATAAGGGGGCATCTCGGATCAAGATCATCAACGATGATGGCGTTCGCCCAAAGGTACTGTGTTCGGATTGTTTTTGGTTTTAGAGTGATTAGCACCTCGTAGGTGTTTGGTTTCTCTTCCATAGTATCAGTAATACCTTGGCCATGGACCTATATCAAACTGTAGTCTATTTTTCATGGGATTTTTGTTTTTTCTTCCAGTATGTGGTAATAAATTATAGTAAATCGGCGTTTTACATCATAAGAATTGGGTTTTGTTTTCATGAAATGTTATTATTTATTCTACGGGTTTTGAACCCATTTCATCGTAGGATTGAGAAAGTGTTGGTGTGAGGGTGTGGTATGGCCGGCGGACGCGGACTGCAAGCACTCGTATTGGTGCTCATCATGATGATGGCCCCTCTTGCAGGTTGTTTTGGTGAAAATGAAAACGATGGAGTGGTGAGGTCTGGAGATGTGACCATTACGCCTGTCACGATGATTGGAGGTGTGTTCCAAGGTTTGACGATCTCTGCTGAGCAAGATTTGTCGGCCTTCGTACCTTACTTAATCCAGAACCAGGAGAGTGGTTTTATTCAAAATTCAACAGTGGTTGATCTTCGCGCTGGTGAATCTGTTCTGCTCAATGTTCTCGCCCCTCCTCGAACCGATACTGCCGTCGTCTTACTTGGCGACTATGGTCGGGAAGAGTGGCCAATTCGTTCAATCGATGAATCGTGGAAAACGTGGTATGACCGCTCCGGATTTGAAGCAGGAAACGCCCCTGGAATTGTGAGGGTCGATGGAGAAAACGGAACGCTGGATACAGTGATGTCGTCAAACAACAGTGGAGGTGATGTCTTGGCTATTCGAATTGCAATAAATCGCCCTATGGCAGCCGCCTATGGTGAAGCCGATGGTGGGCGACACTCGACTGGTTTAGTCGATGGTTTGAATGTGTTCAATTACATCAGTCACATGTCTGACGAAACTGCAGATCCAACCGATGCTGCTGATGGTGCTGTGGGGTACCTTGACCGATGGGCAGGACAAGGAAATGCAGCCTACGAAGATGCTGCACAATACCTGATTGGTAATCTCGAAAGTTTTGGATTGGAAGTCATTGTGCAACGGTTTACCTATGATTCACTCATGACAGGAGCTCAAAACCCTGAGGCATACAACATCTGTGGCTACCGATTTGGTGATGTCAACCCGGATAAGTGGATGGTGTTTGGTGCTCACTTTGACATCGCGCCACCAGTGAATGGTGGGATGCTCGACCCTCACATCTTTGGACGAACATATGGAACTCGTGTTGGTGCTTATGATAACACTGCAGGCACTGCAATGGTGCTCACCGTCGCTGAAGCGATGGCGAATTTCGACACCCGCAACACCATGGTGTTCTGCTTGTGGTCTGGTGAAGAAGGTGGTAAGCGAGGCAGTGACTTCTGGACCGATTATTGGGTGAAAGAAGACAATCCAAATGTTGAGGTTACCAATTACGTCAACCTCGATATGGCTGGAGTGAACTGGCCTGGTGGCGGAGGTGCACCATGTGGTAATGGCCATGGTGGCGGCGATGCTGGGTGTGACCCTCAACCTGAAATCGATCCTGATGGATATCCAAAGGACGAGGAAGTATGGCCAATGAGGGTCTATATTGGACCGAGCCTTGATCATGATATCATGAACCAGCCTGGTATGGTTGGTCTTGCGATGTGGATTGGTTCTGACGCCATTGGTGTGGAAGAACAAATGGCGCCGTTGCTTGGAGCTGGTCACTCGGCTGACACATGGAAGGTGGACGATTGGATGGCAAAGGACCGCCCTGAAATCATCGTTTACGAAGACACGACCGCTCGTTCCGATCACGCTACATTCCAAGATAATCTAGGAACTGTGACCATGGGCTTCGGTGGCCTTGTCGATGGATATTGGTGCTATCACCAAACCTGTGACACGGTCGACGAGATGATCGATTGGATGGACACAACGGGCAAAGATTACGGTGAAGAGCAATCAGGTACAAGCAACCTCGTGGATGCTCTTGATACCATTACGTGGTGGGCAACATACTCCTTCTTCCATCTGGATGAAAACCCCGTTCGAAACGCCTACCTCTGATGGAAGTTCAATGTTTGACCCGTGTGGGTGTATGTGTTTGTTAGAAGAGATCTGCAATTGAATTGAGCAGATCCTCTGGATTCCACACTTCGCCGTTCGTAAACACCCATGAAAAGACAAGAAGGCCAAACACACCGATGACCACCCAGAAGGCAGTGTCATTCCAATCCTTGACCTTAGCACCATCGAGTGGGCCCCATGGAATCATGTTGAAGAGTCCGAGAACCAAATTTGCACCCAGCCAAAACACACCCGCATCAATGAGCATTTGTTGCCAAATCAACGAACCACCCACCAGGTAACCAAAATCAGGGTCTGGAAGGGTGGCGTCGAAAGCTCCAGTCAAGCCAAGGATAAGTCCCCACACGGGTATTCCAATGATAAACAGCCCGAAATTGACCAAGGGGCCAGCAACGGCGATGTGTCCGTTTTGACGACGAGTGACGACGCCAGCCACCATAACAGCACCTGGTGCCATGAATAAAAATCCTAAGAAAAAAGCGAGAATAATACCGAAGCGTAGACCGCCTGGATCTGCTCTAAATTCAGCCCAACACCCATTCTTTTTTGCAATAATTTTGTGCCCTATTTCATGAAGAAGGAATGCTGGTCCAACGGCCAACAACATGACAGGCATAGAGAGGAGTAATTGGATCACCCACGAAGAGGGGTTCTTTGTGGCGAGAAGGTTACCAAGGCCACCAACCCACATGAATCCAAGGGCTAGGGTGAATGCTGCAGTGGCAAGACGGAGGTGTTTCTTTTCTTCATCACTAAAATGCCAGATTCGACCATCGTGCATAGCCGCCGGCTTGTTCGGTTGAAGGCCCATAAATTGGGCCAAAAGAGGATTGATCTTGCCAGATGCACCCCCATTCATCTCAAAATGAATGGTCCCGTCATTGGTTTGACGAGCGTGGACCCTTGCGACGCGTGGGCGTTGTTTGAATGGATCATCATCGATGATGTCGGCTCGCGGGTCGCGCCTTCCCATGGCACTTGCTCTGCTCGATACAATTTGAAGCCTCGCGTCCCAAGGTTGATGCGGTTGACCTCATACAAGGGGGTTGAACTGTCATGTCCATGCCTCGCCGAGCCATGAAAGAAATGGGTTTTCAAGCCTGTTGCTTGCTTTGTGATGCGCCGGACGAAGGGAATACTGCACGCTGTAAATCATGCATTCAACATCACCGTGAGGTTCGTGACATTTTGGCGAAGGCCCCCGCTGATAGTTCCATCCACCAGTTTGCTAAAGAGATCTTAATGATGGCTGCAGCGCCACATCGTCATGATCATGATGAAGTCCACGGTGAGGCTTTGACCCACCAACAACACCTTGCCGCAGCTCTTACAGAGCGTCGCCCAGCACCAAGCAGTGAAGATATTGTAGACGTTTTCGAACGTCAACGGGCTGCAAAGGCTCAACTTGAAACGCAGATCGAAGAAGAGGAATTGCGTAAAATCACTGAAGCCATGTACATCGACCAAACTCAACTCGAACAATATGGTGCGAGAACAGTTCCGAGTCAGGAGATCAAACAGGTTGATCGAAGTGACCGAATTGGAGAGGATGTTGAATTAACCGATCGCCTTGAAGCGGCCACTGAGGCTCAATCTGCTCCCGAAGAAATGGTGGAATTGGTTGAGGAATTGGTGTTTGAAGAACGTCAACGAAACCGAGAAGCTTGGAAGTCAACCCTCTCTGATGTCAAAGATTTACTCGATGATGATCTTGATTTGTGATAAATAATTAATGGCTTTTCCATAAGTTTTTATTTTAATTATTATATGAATTGTAAATGGGTGTTTATGTGGTTGGTCAAACCTCACACCACCACATCTTGATTCGGTGTGATTGTGATTGCTGGTTGGCCA
>DUIP01000217.1 GCA_013330285.1 Candidatus Poseidoniaceae archaeon | reverse complement strand
CATCGTCTTGCACGACAACATCAAATTCAAGACAACATCACTCGAAGTCCACAATTGACGCTTCTGCATGGCGATTCAGGGTGGGTCGAATTTACCGACCACGGTGTTAAGTTTGGGTTTGATGCCGAACACGTGATGTTTTCATCTGGCAATGTCACTGAACGTCATCGAATTGGATCGATCGATATGACAGGAGAAATTGTCATTGACGCCTATGCCGGCACTGGATATTACACACTCCCAATGTTGGTCCGAAGTGGTGCTGCACATGTGCATGCTTGTGAATTGAACCCTGCCTCAATCGCAGGTTTGGTGTGGGGCGCTCAAGCAAATGGTGTTGAACAGCGTTTGACTGTTCATCACGGCGACAATCAAGAGACGTTGCCGTCGTTGAGAGAAACTGCAGATCGATGCCACCTTGGCTTATTGCCTTCCTCCGAAGCGGTGTGGGGCCATGCTCTAGCTTGCCTCAAACCAAGCGGAGGATGGCTTCATATCCACATGAACATCGAAAAAGACAATCTTGAGGCGTGGTGTGATGAAGCGTTGGTGAGCCTGAAAAGCAGAGCGAAAGCGATGGGGCGGAATTGGACCGTGAGTTGTCACCACCTCGAGCGGGTGAAATCATACTCACCAGGCGTGCTTCATGTGGTTCTTGATGTGCATTGCAGTGCGTGATCAACCCTAGGACTCGTAGGATTCATCGAGTAACACTGCATCAAAAGTGGGCGGTTTTTGGCCCTGATCGATGCCAAGCGGTGGATCGATTCGTGCCACATAAAACACAAGGAAACTCGCTCCAGCAAGCGCAAGCAGCGATCCAAGACTCAAGCCAATAATTCCGAGTGCGTCACTCATGCTTGAAAGCCAACCCTTGTCGTCTTCTGTGTCAACTTCTCCAAAGCGAAGGGTGCCATCAGGATCTGAGACGCCAATCATCCGTACGGTGATGATTTCTGCTTCATAGGTTGGGCGACCCGCTGATGATGCTGGATTTTGTACGATTTCCTCCCCCGTCGGATCGTCTGAGGTTGGCGTGAGCGCAATGCCTCGGATGTGGCTCATACCGTCTCGCACAATACCAAAGGTAGCGTACCCCTCATCCTCTCTGTTTTCGGGGTCAAGGCCGTGGGCTTCTGTTTCTGCGATGTACCATTGGGCATCAGCGGAATCTGGATCTTGGCTTCGAGCCATACCTATGGCGCCATCGACATGAGAGAGGTTTGGATTATGTTCGAGGGGGATTGTTTCTCCAGTGCCACCGCTTCCACATTGTGGGCTTGTTGCAGGATAGACGAGAATCGTCGAACATGTGGGGTCGCCGCCTTGAACCACAAAGTCATCGATGACTCTGTGAAAGAAGATGCCGTCATAGATGCCTTCTTCGACGTGTAGGATCATATTTTCCGTCGTGATTGGAGCCCATTGTTCAAACAACTCAATGACAATCACTCCATATGCACGAGGTGAAAGATGACTGGGTACGTAGGAAACTTCGAGTTCAACAATGGCATTGCCTTGGTAGGTGTATTGCATCGGCGTGTCTTCAACTTCCGGTCCATCGGTCCACATCTCGGGATCGATTCCAACGGTGCGCCATCCACTGTTTCCCGTCTCTGCGTGAACGGTTGGTACAATGGTTGTCGTCATGCACAGAAGGTTAAGGATGAGGAAGCACGCTACCCGTCCTTGCATAGTTGTGCGAATAGGTTCCCCCCCATCAATCGTGCGGAAGTGGTTGGTTTCGACCCATAGACCAAAAAAGGTGAGCGGTGTCAAAGAATCATGGAGCAACAATCCAATTTCATCCGAAACGTAACCCTTGGCTATGGCGTATTTCTCATCGCATGGGGCATCGTGATTTCAATCGTATCTCAAGCTGAATCCTTCACATCGTACATCCCGAGCATGCTCGGTGCGCCGTTAGCAGTGTCTGGGTTCATGGTGATGAGGAAACCAGAAGACCGCAAACTTTGGATGCACGTCGCTGCGACTTTTGGCTTGCTTTGCGCACTTTTCGGCACTCGATTCTTCATGGTCATGGGCGATGGCATCACCTACGCCTCAGGCTCACAGTTGATGCTTTTAATCACCGGAACTGCATACACTGTTCTCTGTGTTCGTTCGTTCATCGCAGCACGAAAAGCCCGTGAGGCTGCTGAAGCAAGCGCTTGATTGTGCTCAGCACGGAAGCGTCATGCTCTTGATGGAGAAGGACTTGGAACAAACATGGCAGGCGCTGGCGGTGTTGATTCGCAAGAGTCTGTCGAGGCCGTCTTGATCGCAGACTTCGAAAAAGCGGGGACTGCTCGGCGTCAATTGACCCTGTCTGCAGTGAGCACGATTGCAGTTTCAGTCGTTTTTCTCCTCGTGGCCATGACCTTTGGTGAAACGTTGATCTCCAACACAATGGAGAATGAATTTGAAGGCGATTGGTGGGACACTCCGCTTCATCTTCGCCATCAAATGGATTTGCCGATGGACACCCTTCGGGCACAACTCCCCGTCAATGGAACCTACGAGGCCTTGCCTTACACGGAACATTTCATCGAAGTGGAGTTGCCTGCAAGTGAACAAGATGCTGGGTTCCCAGGCCCTGCACTGATGCACGTTGCTCTTTGGCTACCAAATGTACCTGAAGGAACCCAAGTGCCTGTGATCATGACGATTCATCCGTACTACGACTTTGGTGGGGAAGGATTACCTGGAGCTGGAGACGATTCCTCGCCAAACACTGTTCCAGATGGTGGGGTCGGAAAATGGGTCTACGATACCTTCCTGCCTCACGGGTATGCGTTCGCCCAAGCCTCAACCTTTGGAACCGGCCAATCCACCCACTGCCAAGACGTCAAAGGTCTTGGGGAACAAACTGGAATTCAAGCGGTCACCGATTGGCTCGGCCAACAAGAATGGTCGAATGGCAATGTCGGACTGATGGGGAAGTCCTATGCCGGCACAACAAATTGGGAAGCTGCCCAGAACCCGTCTGAGCACCTGAAAACAATTGTTCCTATTTCCGGATCGATTGGCGTTCAAGAGATGTTCTACCGCAATGGATCTTCTGAAGCACGAGCGATGTTGTATGATGCACTCTACGAAGGCGCAACCGCTGATGCCGGAACGGATGACATGAGGATGTGCAGTGATGATTTAATCGGTCCGCTCAACCCATTCTCAACGTGGGCCGGAGCCGAATTTGGTGGTGCGGAGTGGAACGATTATTGGGATGAACGCCGACATCTCCCTGATGTTCTTGAGAACTATCGAGGAAGCGTCTACATCGTATGGGGCATGCAAGATTGGAACGTCGACCCATACCACGCATTCCCAACCTACCAGATGCTCATCGATGCTGGAATCAACGCCCGGGCTATTTCTGGTCAATGGGCTCACAACTATCCTGACCAGCCGGATCGACACAGCGAACTCGACAGTGGTTACGGCCAGGAAGCCTATCCAAACATGAGCAGAATGGATTGGGCAGTGGAGTTGTTTGGCTGGTTCAATTACTACCTCAAAGGCATCGGGGAAGAGCCGGCACCAATGGTCCAAATGCAAACCAATGATGGTCGATGGCACGTTGAAGATACATGGCCGCCTGCCGATTTGATGTGGGATATGCATACCATTGACAGTTCATGGGGCAACCTTGGCACCGTCTCTGGCCTCGGTGGTTCAGTCACGCTCACGAGCCCAGTGTTTGAGAATGAAACGCACATCTCTGGTTTGCCGACCCTGCATCTTGATGTTTCGACACAAGCATGCAATGGTGGCCAAATATTTGCCACACTGTATGACGATACTGACAATCTACGACTTGGTCACGCAACGATGGATATTCGCTACCGTGACGGTGGCTATGATGCAAAAGCAACAGCTCCGTTCAGCCAATACACGATGTTGATGGAATTCAATCCACTCGATGTTGTTCTTCCCGCTGGCCATGCTCTGCGTTTGGAACTCACTGAAACTGGAGAAGATTACCTGTCTGGGCCTTGCGCTACGAACCCCGCTGGCGGATTAACGGTCAACGGAGGTACGTTCGGTCTGCCACTGATCGACCGCCCGACCACACACGAGGCTTGGTTTGAAGCACCGCACTGGTGGGACCAACAACCCATCCCAAGTTGAGGCGCTGACATGCGTGTGTTGGCCTTCGAAGACACCTATGATCTTGAGGCACTGCTTTGCTCTGCCAAGGTTGACCTCACAGGTGTTGAATTGCTTCAACGATGGGACTCCAGCACCCCAATTCAGCACATGATTAAATTCAATCCAGATGTGGTGTTGCTGGATTACTTCATGCCACCACACACGGGATTGGAAGTGCTTCGGATGATCAATGAGGCGGTGGCAAAAAAGCAAATGCTTCGACCAAGTATGGTTGTAGGAATCTCGAGTGAAGCAAAGGCGAACCAAGCCTTGGCAAAGGAAGGAGCGGACGACTGCATCATCAAATTCGATTTGCACCGATTGTCAATATGGAAGCAAGAAAATAGTATCTCGAGGCGATGAGGCTAAATTCTGCCTTTTCCTGAAGACTCCATGGCCGATGTGAATGAGGTGAGTTCCACGCTCATTGATGAACTTGATACGCTCGGGCCACTGCTTGGTATCGTTTTGATTCTAGCAGGCGTGTTCTTGATGCTTCGAGGCTATGAGCGATTGCACTACGTCGCTGGCGCAACTGGAGCAGGAATCGGTTATGTCTTGACGCCAACATTGTCGACGCTTGTACCTGATTTGGGCATCAAAGATCTTCATTTGATGGTGATCCTCATGATGCTCCTTGCTGGAATCATGTTGATGACCATTCAATTAAGCATCTATCTGATGGCATCGATTGGAACTTACATCCTTTTCTCCTGGTCTTTTCGATGGCTTGAGGGGCAAGGGATGGAAATCGCAGACAGCGAATTCATCACCAACGTCATGGCCATCGTGGCATTTTTCTCTGTAATTTGGGTGAGAAAACAATTACCAATGCTGATCTCTGCTTTGCTGGGTGCCATAGCGACGTTGAGTGGCCTTCTTGTGCTCAGCGGGCAACCCCTTGCTCAATTCAGCCCAGAAGACTCATCGACTCTTGTCCTCGTGTTTGTCCTGTTTTTCCTGAGCATCACCGTCCAGTCACGAGCCATCAAAAGAAAATACGAAGAAGAGTTTGGTGAAGAAGCCCCGCCACCTGCTCAACAAAACCAAGGTGCTGCCCAACAACAACGTCGCTCATACTCTCCATACGACCTTCCGGATTTAAGATAGGCCGCAGGACGAACCTTGAAATCACCCACTCATTTGAGGGACTTCATGGCTGATGATTTTGACTATGGTTCACCAGCCACAGATCGTCAGACCTTTGCTGCCATTGCCATTGTTGGGACGGTATTAGCCCTCCTTTTCATTGTCCTTGATATCGGTGATTTGGTTTCAAAAAGCGCACAATCCCTTAACGATCCACACGCGCCAACGGTTCCCGTCGTGTCCTTCAGATTGTTAGCGTTGGCCATGGGCGTCTGGGCGGTGGTGAAGATGTTCCGGGTTGGTGCGGGCAATATGGTGGTGCTCCTTCATGAAGAACGGAAGTTGAAGTTAATCCATCCAATTGGTATTGAAAAATTTGTCACTTTCAGTTCATGGACCCTTCTGAGCAACATTCTCTATTTTTCTAGCGTCCTTCTCGCCGCTTTCTATCGGATGAATGAAGCCCCTATTCCTTCATTGCTGGAACATTTCCAAATCATCATGTTTGCTGTGGCTTGCGGAACATCGTTCCTCACTGCAACCGTCGTCCGCCATATCATACTTCCAGATTTTATTGATTCACAAAGGGATTCGCAGTACATGTTCCAATACCATGAACAAGTGATGCATAATTTTGCTGCCATCTTCATGGCCATTGAGGTGCTGTTGGTCGTACCAACCATGCGCCCTGAGTTTGCTTTGTACTGTGTTGGCATGGGACTGATCTACGTTTGTTTCGCTTACATCTATGCCTACAATGGAGGTGGATTTTATGTCTACAGCTTCATCGACCCACGCTTGCGTTATGCGCCATTCACCATGCTTGCTCTCGCGCTTGCCATTGCCGTATTTTACCTCGGCATCGTGCTGGTAACCCTTGTTGTGGAATGGAACATTTTCATCGGTGGAGTGCTCATGACGGCATGGGTTTCACTGATCGTTCAGTTTTGGTCAAACGACCCGAACGCTCAATCTTCATCGTAAGGTTGCCAATCGTCTTGGCCTTCCTCGCGGAACCACCAATACCCATCTTCATCTTCGAACCACTCAACACCGTTTTCATCGATGGAGTAGCCTTCGACTTCTTCCTCTTCTTCATAGGTTTCATCTTCGGCGTTTGGATCCACAAGACCTGATTCTTCAGAGATTTGTTGCTTCAAGCGATCGAGTTCTTCATCAGCATCCGCAAACACTCGATTTTCCGTGACAATCTCTGCTTGATGGTCACCCTGACGAATTGCATCGTCTGATTCAGCGAGGAAATCATCGCTCATTCGTGCCTTGAATTCTTCAAATTCATCACGGCCATAACTTCCAGTGAATTCATCACCTTTCGCTTGCATCAAGTCATCGAGGTTTGC
>DUIP01000001.1 GCA_013330285.1 Candidatus Poseidoniaceae archaeon | reverse complement strand
CCTTGAACAGGTGTGACAAGAAGATTGGCCGAGGCTTCATCGCCCGAATCATCGGCCACGGTAAGTTTGACCGAGGTGCTTGCAACTGGTGTGAAGGTGAATTGAGCGCCGGTGGCCTCCCCGCTTCCTCCTTCTGTGTCAGCCCATGTCCACGAATACACCAAAATCCGTCCGTCGAGATCTGTTGATTCACTTCCGTCAAGGCGAAGCAGTTCACCAAGCCAAACCGCTGATGAGACCTCTGAAATGACTGCGGTTGGTTGGATGTTTTGGATCAATACAGACTGAAGAGATGGAGTGGAGGGGGCTTCGCCATCATGTGCAATCACTTCTGCTGACCATGTTTGTCCCGGGCCGAGCAGTGCAATTGGAACGGTGGTTTGGTTGTCAAGAGAGGCTTCGAGGAAGCCATTGCGGTACCATGCAACTGTGAACGATGTTTCATCGTCGTCTGCATCTGAGGTGCTGACTGTGGCCGTCAATGGATTGATTGCCGAAGCGTCCTGATTCAACTCAACGGTTGCAGTCGGTGCTGTATTGATGATGCTTAGGCTTGCTGTGAGCGTATTTTCGCTGAAATCTGTTCCATCGCTGGTTCGAACTTGTGCGGTCCATTGCTCACCCTTCATCGTCTCAGTCGAGGGGAGGGTGAGGCTTTGGTCAAGCGAGGAGATTCGAACACCATCCTTGAACCAGATCACCTCTGGGGGTGCCATTCCATCGCCATCGAGATCCGTTTGCATGACTTCGATTGTTGCGCTTTCTGTTGTGGCCATCTCAACATGTGAAAGATTGATTGAGGTCGCAACTGGAGCGGTGTTTTGGATGGTGACTGTATTCGCAGAGGCCCATGAAGACCAGGCGTTTCCATCACTGACACGAACACGAGCCGTCCATGTTTCTCCTTTTTCTGTCGAGCTTGAAGGGACACCTGAGCCTTTGAAGACCGTATCCAATACACCATTGCGATACCACTCGATTTCATGGCGAACCTCTGCATCGTTGTCAGCATCAGAATACGAGTAGGTCACCAAGAGATCCTCATCGGTCTTTGGAGCGAGGGGCGCCACATCAGTTGCCGATACGGTCGGTGGAGTGTTTTGTACGACGCCGCCAATCTGTACGGTTTGGGCGGTCTGCCATGCCGTTGTGGCTTCACCATCGCTGACGCGGACTTCCATCGACCAGTTCTCTCCGCTTCTTGTTGCGTAGGAAGGTACCGTTTCGCTGTCATCGAGTGCACTGACGACGGAGCCTTCCAACAACCATCGCGTCTCATAGGTCAATGGGTCAAGGTCGTCGTCTGTTGCAGCGGCTGAGTACGAAAGATCATCATCGGTTTCAGGAGAACTAGGTTCGATTGTGACGCTTGTCAATGAAGGAATGGTATTGGCGATGATGAGGGTGTTACTGGTAACGCTTGTTCCCGCATCGCTTCCATCCGAGGGGGTGACAACAGCGTACCATTCCTGGTGTTTTGCCGTCAGTGAGGCTGAAGCCGTCGTGCCGGAATTGGCGATCTGAACGCCGTCCCTAAACCAGTCAATCGTGGTCCCAGATTCAGGATCATTTTCTGCGTCATTGTACGTGTAGGAAAGAGTGAGTTGTGAATTCGTCGTAGCACCACTTGGACCAAGAGCGAGGTTGCTTGCCGTTGGTGGTGTGTTTGGAGCCGCTCCTGCTTCGGGAACCTGGTAGGTGGCTGTTGCCCAGCGATCACCGTTGTAATTGCCACTGTTGTCCGCTGTTAAACCAGCGACTGAAATGGTGGCTTGACCTGAACCAGCAGCTGGTGCAATCCAATCAACGCTCCAACTGCGATAACTGTTGGTGGTGTGGGTTGCGCTGTTGCCTGCAGAATTGACTTTGACCGCCATGATGCCGATGCCTCCTGCTGAAAGCGTTCCTTGACTGACCTCGAGGCTGAATCCACCATTGGTCCCTGAAACGCCGCCTGTGACGGAGATGCTTAGCGTGTAGGTGGTCCCTGGTGAATACGAAGCGGGGTGGCCACTGATTGAAACCGATGCGGCCGTCGTTCCAGAAGCTGAATGGCATGAACAACCGGAGCTCTGATTGTAGATGCCACCGGAATTACCTTCCGTCAATGGAACAATAGATAGCAACAGAAGGGAGACCAGTAAAACGGGTATACGAACCGATTGCATGCAATTTGGTTGGACGCGGGCTATGAGAGTGTTCCGGTTCAATGATTGAACATTGGCTGATTTGAATGCGGTTAATCAAAATCCGATAACGATGCCTGTTGGGTGGTTGTCGGAGGTGGCTTTTCTTGGAGTACTTTCGAAGGTTCGGTGCCCGCAGTGCATGCGTTGATGAGATCCTCCTCGTTCCAAACAGTCACGCCGAGTTGTTGGGCCTTAGCCAGTTTTGATCCTGCTTTTTCCCCCGCCACGAGAACATCGAGTTGCGATGAAACACTTCCAACCACTTTTCCTCCGGCGCCCTTGATGGTTTGTTGAACTTCTTTTCTTGGTCGTTGAAGCGAGCCTGTGAGGCAGAACGTTTTGCCTGCAAGTGGGCCTCCTTGTTCTGCTTGAGGTTCATCGAAGACAGTGATGAGGGACGAGAGGTCAGCAATCATCACTCCACGCTGAAGAAGTCCGTCTCGCACCAACACAGCGACCTTTGAGCCGATTCCATCGACTTCACAGAGGGCACGAATGGCTTGATTCTCAACATAGGGCTTGCCTTTTTCATCGACTTCTGGGCCGAAATCTGCAGAGCCTGGTGCTGCTTTTGCCTGATCAGCCCACTGCATAATCGCCTCGAGTGAGCTAAACTTTTGAGCCACCGCAGTAGCAAGTTCGGGACCGATACCTGAAAGCCCCATAGCATGAAGGAAACGACCGAGGTTGAGGGTTTTCGTCTTGGCCAATTCATTCAAAACATTGAGCGCTGATTTCTCACCCATTCGCTCAATGTTCTCCAACTCTGCCTGCTGCAGCCGGTACAAATCAGGTATGGTTTGAATGAGGTCAAGATGGAGCAGTTGGTCAACGAGTTTCTCACCAATTCCGTCCATTTCGAGGCTTCGGCACCAATACAGAATGGCTCGACTTGTTCGAGCATCGCACATCATATTGGTGCAGCGAATAAAAGCGCCATCTGAGGTGAGTGTTGCATCACAAGCAGGACAGATGGTTGGCACATCGATTGGTGTTGCCATTGGCAGGGCCTCCAAGAAAGGCGTTCCATCTGCGTGGACTCTATGCTCGAGATCGCTCGAAGACGCAGGACCCAGCCCTGCCTCGATTTTAGGGATCACATCGCCACGACGTACAATGAGGACGCGGTCTCCAATCTTGATGTCTAAGCGCTCAACCTCCCCTACATTGTGAAGCGTCGTGTGCTCCACAGTGACGCCCCCGACCGATTGGGGGGCAATTCGTGCAACAGGCGTTACCGCACCCGTGCGCCCGGTCTGCCATGTCACATCAAGAAGAACTGATGTGGCTTCTTC
>DUIP01000212.1:734-6669 GCA_013330285.1 Candidatus Poseidoniaceae archaeon | reverse complement strand
AACTTCCGGAATTAGTGCCTCTTCTTCGATAATCCGTCAATATCTGGCCTTAATTCTTAGGAATTACAAGCGCACGATACTGAGAACATGAGGAAAATGGTTTATCTATGACAAGCCACTGGAGGGACCGTTAGGGTTCGCCTAGGTGAAATTTTGTGGGGATTCATCCAAAGATTGGTATCACCGGCTTGCCGCGCAGCGGAAAATCCGCCGTGATGGAAAAAGTACTCGAAATGCTCGTTGATGAGCGCAAGAGAGAAATTCTCATGCGCGGAAGTTTGAGCGATGCTCCGATTATTGGTGGTCTGCAAACAGTCCCAATCCTCGAAGGAAGTGAACGTCTTGGATACAAAGTGATCAACATTGTGACGAAGGAAGAGGCGATCATGGCTCACAAAAGCATCGACTCAAGACTAAGAGTTCTTGGCTATGGCATTGATATCGAAGCTCTCGAACAAGTGGCCATCCCTGCAATTGAATACGCACGAGATGAGTGTGAAGTTCTTGTCATCGATGAAATTGGAAAGTTCGCCGTAGAAAGCGAAGCCTTCGTCAATGTCGTTCGCAGTGCTTTGGAAGTCGATAAACCGACGTTGTTAACCCTCCACAAGAAGAGTCGCCATCCATTGCTTCAAGACATTCGTCGCCGAGATGATGGTCGCATCCTAGAAGTCACCCCCGTGAACCGTGCACTGCTTCCGTATAAAATTCACAAATTGATGCGAGAAACATACTGATCCTTAGGATCGATGCACCGCTGGTTTCATGCATAGTTGCCCGATGGTCCATCCATGAGCAACCCATCTGATGCCGCGTCGAAGTTGTTGTATGGCACAGGGTTTGGTCTGTTGCTTGTGGCGGGATTTGGCCTCATCGAGGGGCGGATGGTCATTGATGATATCGGCATTGGTTGGCTCTTCATTCTGCTCAGTGCCATTGCTTTGCTCCTTGGTAACGCCTTGAGTGGGGGGTCTGGACCTCTTGCAACAGCGTTTCCAAATGAATCATCAGATGAGTTGGCAATACGTGTTCGAAAAGACATCAACGCTTCGATCAAAGATGCAAGTGTAGGTTCAGCATGGGCTGAATTAGAAGCCAATGTCTTGGAAGAAGAATTGTCTGAACAAGAATGAAAGGATTTGGCCTTCACAAGACCAACCACTTCGAGCGGTGCCTTCATCATAGGTAGCCACTTCCATCATCATAGGTCGAAGGCAATGAGTCAAATTCCTGAAGAACTGTACTACACAAAAGAGCACGAATGGATGCGCGTCGAAGGTGACGAAATCGTGATTGGAATTACCGATCACGCACAAGACGCATTGACAGACATTGTGTACATTGAACTGCCATCTGAAGGCGATACCTTCGAAGACATGGGCGAATTCGCAATCGTGGAATCTGTGAAGTCGGCATCTCCAATTTTTGCACCACTTGCTGGAACCGTTACTGCTGTCAATGAGGCACTTGAAGACACACCTGAATTGATGAATTCAGATCCATACGGCGAGGGATGGATTGTGCGAATGAAACTCGAAGCACCCGACGCTATTTCTGGCATGATGAGTGCTGCAGATTACAAAGCAGAAATCGGCGAGTGAATCGATTGACATCTCCACCGTGGACGATCTACGTCGACGGTTCGTGCTTAGGCAATCAAAACGTGGATGCGTCAACTCCAGCAGCATGGGCTGTTGTCATCGTCACCGGTGATACAGGACTCGGTCGTGGAAGTGGCTCACTGGTGGAAGAATTCGCTGGGCCTGTGGTCACTGACCCAAGTGCAGAAGATTTCGTAGGTGCCGAAGTCGGTTCGAACAACACCGCTGAGCTCACTGCATTTGGTGAGGCCCTTCGTTGGCTGTTGATCGAAGGCGGGGGCGAGGAAGCCGTGATCCGAGCAGATTCCCAATACGCTGGAAACCTTGCCTCTGGGGCTTGGAAAGCCAAGGCCAACAAAGCACTGGTCGCTCATGTCCAGGAATTGTGGAGCGCTGTGGCCGCACTCCGTCCAATCTCGTGGGACCATGTGAGGGCGCATCGCGGCCATCGTTGGAATGAGCGCGCCGACCATCTTGCGCTCAGAAAGGCGAACAATGAGCCCCCAGTCCCCCTCACGTTCTGGAAACCGGGGCAACGCTGACTACTCAGTAAGCCGTTGCATCAACCAAATTCGAAATTCTTCACCCATGTCCTCGCGCCGAAGAGCGTGATCAACTTGGGCCTTGAGCCATGGGAGGGGTTTTCCTGAGTCATACCACTGGTAGCCGTCCAATTCAACTCCATACATCCCACCGTGGTCCATCCAATGTTGTTGGAGGGCAATGGTTTGCAATTCACCGTGGGTTTCAACATCGAAGCGCTCAAGCAATTCGGACGTATCAGCAGTGAACACATACCTGCCACACAACACCAAATTCGAAGGTGCGTTTTCTTTTGCAGGTTTTTCGACAATTTCGACTATTTTGGAATCTTCGATTCGAACAACACCGTAGTTGCTCACTTCATCCGGCTCGACAGGCATCATCGCTGCACATGGTCTGCCGTGTTGTTCGAACGAGGCAACCAAATCTGAGCTTGCCTGCGAAGGAATGAATGAGGTGGGCGTTGAGTGTTGATCAACCAGTAAATTATCCCCAAGAAGAACAAGGAATGGACCATCGATGGCATGGAGAGCGCTTTGAATCGCGTTGCCAAGTCCAAGTGGGACCTGTTGGACATGAACCTGCACCTCGACATCTGCAAACGGTGCAAGAAGGGTTTGATCGAGGTCTGGGCGTCTTTCCTCTAGCCATGAATGATCGGCGAGCAACTTCGACAAATCTTTGCGCGGAGAGGTCACAATGTGGAGGCGTCGTACACCCGCAGCAACCGCTTCACGAGCGAGATGAGCAAGAGCAGGGACGTCGACAAGTGGTAATGCTTCCTTTGGTACGGAGGCGCTGGTTGGGAGCATTCGAGTGCCAAGTCCTCCCGCAACCAAGAGTGCGTCTTGTATTGCCCCCATGTCAGGTGGCTGGATGGCACAGGCTTTCAAGCGTGGCCCTCCCTCGGCAAATTATGGAGCGAACTCACACCTGGCGATGGCTCGCCGTTCTTGGGGTGCTTGGCGTAGCTCAGGGCTTCATCGATTTGGCCCCAGCCGGGCCATGGGATTCCGCATCATTCTCCCGCGGAGTTATCGGGCTAGGAGGCCTTGTGTGCCTCTACCTTGCTTGGTTTCGTTATACCTTTGACATCAACGGAGTCGCCCCCACACTGGATCGCTGGGAAAACCCTGAACAGAGTTGGTTGAACGTGGTGCTGTTTGGTCTGCTTTCGCTCGCTGTAGTCAAGTTGTCCACATTGAGTGGAATCGATGAACACCTTCCAGAGCCAACAGGAATGCTGATCGCCTTGATTGGCTGCCTTGCCATACTCAACGGGTTGTACGTTGGTCTCGTGGTTCAAGGGCCATTCAAAATTCGAGAAGAAGAGTGAATTCAATCGAGGAACCCGAGTTCCTGATCGATTGATTCTTCACCATTGATGTCATCATCAAGTATGTTTGATTCTGGAACTGGGCGCTCAGGGAGTGTTGGTTGTTCACCCTCGCCCTCGAGGAAGGCTTGCCATGCAGTACATCGCTCCGGACGACGAATGGACAAGGGCGTCCACAGTGGCTCTAAATCACATCCTTGTTCAACAAAGTCTGCCAAGCGAGCTGCAAAATGGTCTGGTGCCACCTCTTCCATCCGCATCAACAATTCACGCATTCGTGTTCGCACCACTTCATCACCATCAACCCATAGCAAGGGCAAAAGACGACGCTGGTCGTCTGGGAAATGCTCGAGGTAATCGCGCAAGAAAGGTACGAGGTTTCTTCGAACGACGGGGAGCGGATGCGTTGAAAGTTCAGCCATGGTGTCTGCCCATTGTTCCACATCGAGGAATCTGAGATCCCCTACCGTGGCGCTTGCCGCAGCAAGAACCCCTTCGTCTTCATCCTTGAGCATCGCTTCCAAAAATGGAACCGCATCCCATGTCAGGCGCCTGAACAGACGTGTGAGAACATCGGCCATGCCTCGACGAATCAAGATCTCATCGCGGGTATGAAGGCGCTTGGCGAGTTCAAGTCCTGCCTCCCTGTCGTGTTCGATGGCTTTGGCCAAACAGAGACAGACTCGAGAGGCGACCTCTTCCTCTGGGTCGAGGGCTCGCCGCATGAGGATCTCATTGATGCCTAATGGCCCGAGGAGATTCGGGCGCTGAAGCAACAATCGAGTCCATTCCATCAACAACAATCGGCGCTCGAGCGGTCCGTTTTCAAGCCGGGCGAGCAACCATACGGCAGCTTCGACGCCGACATCATGAGCAACAACGCCGCCCTGTCGAGGAAGCACGGCGTGAGCATTCCATTCCATTTGGTGTGGACCAGCATCAGGCTGGGTGTGCCAGGTGCCTGGCCTTTCTGCAAGAGCAATGGATTCAACCAGGTGGTAGCCTTGGTGGACCGACTGGCCTCGGGCCTGTGTTGCTAAACCGTCAACCAAAGCGACCGCAAGCCACCATCGGTCAATATTAGGAGCTTGTTGATCGAAGGCTTGCGCAAGCCAGTCGGTTGCGATGGCGAACAACAAGCGTTCTGCAACTTGTGGCACTCGCTTCTTCAACCACCGCTCATGGACTTCATACGGGTCATCGCTCAGGTTCATTCTGTGAGGGACAATCAAGTCGACGACCGTGTTGAGGTTGCGTTCAAACATCCCTCTATCGACTTGTAACAGACCTACGCCCTGATCGATGATGGTTTGAGGTGATTTTGGTGGAAGGGCGGGAAAGTCCGGGTCTGAAATTGGTGGAGAAGGGAGCGGCCAAGACTGGGTTCCTCGCTCAAGCGCTGCAATAAGACCTTGTTGAACAGCATCATATGCTGCTTCTGATAAACGATTACGAGGTTTACTCATGACAGTCCCTCATCTGTGAAAGATGTTGACCTTGCTCAAATATCAAGTTCGATGTTCAGATTTTGAATCAGTTCCTTGTACCTGTTTCGGATGGTCACTTCAGTCACGCCTGCAACTTCTGCAACTTCTCTCTGAGTACGTCGCTTGCCACAAAGAACGGAAGCGATGTAAATGATTGAAGCAGCAATTCCTGTTGGGCCACGACCGCTGGTCAACTCCTTTTCTTGAGCGGCTTTGATCAGTTCGTATGCTTTTGCTTCAACTTCTGCATCGAGGCCAAGCCCAGAACAGAATCGAGAAATATAATCCTCAGGGCCAGTTGGCATGATTTTCATCTTCAATTCTCGAACCATAAATCGGTACGTTCTTCCGATTTCCTTTCGACCTGTTCGGGAGGCTTGTCCGATTTCGTCAAGGGTTCGGGGAACACCGCACTGACGGCAAGCAGCGTACAATGAGGCTGCTGCTACACCTTCGATCGAACGACCGCGAATAAGGCGCTTGTCGACTGCTTTCTTGTAATTGACTGCTGCCGCTTCACGAACAGATTTTGGCAATTCGAGTCGGCTTGCCATTCGGTCAAGTTCCGCCAATGCCATAGCGAGGTTGCGCTCTGTTGCGTTGCTGACACGGCTTCGCTTCTGCCATTTCCTCATCCGGTAGAATTGAGATCTATATCGGGAATTGATTGTTTTTCCAGAGTAGTCTTTGTTCTGCCAATCGATGTCCGTCGACAATCCTTTGTCGTGAAGCATCACGGTCATTGGAGCACCTGTACGGGCACGCTGATCGCCTTGTTCTGGAGAGAAAACACGCCATTCTGCGCCTTGGTCAATCACGTTGTCTTCTAACACCAATCCACAGTCGTCACAAACGACTTCGCCACGGGTTTCGTCGCGGGTTAGGTTTCGGCTTCCACAGTCGCCGCACTTGACAATATCTTCTACTTGCTGTTCATCCATTTTTTATCCCTCATCTGCTCCCTTGCC
>DUIP01000212.1:0-412 GCA_013330285.1 Candidatus Poseidoniaceae archaeon | reverse complement strand
CCCTTGCCGAGCTTAACACTCAACTCATTTGGGGAACCTTGATATACTCGCCAAGACGATTGTATTTAAACTTTAAGCGAAAGCGGTTTACTCTTTTCTCAAAAAAACGCCGGAAAACGGCGTCTTATTTGCCCCAATCAATCAGCATTATTCGCCTACAGGCGGGCATTATTTGCATACAACTCCCCCGAACCGATTATATCTATTTGGCCCATGAAAGAAGTTGAGGGGCAAGGATGCGAGCAAACTGGCCACCACAAAAAGTCGCCCTCACGCCCGGAAAAAGAGTTTTGTTCCTCACCAAGGATTTGGACCTCATCAAGCGCCAGTTATACGATGGTTTGGATCTTAAAATGGAGGATCTGAACGTCGAGGATCTGCTTGATGACATCAACACAGATGTGATGACTCC
>DUIP01000103.1:2118-3450 GCA_013330285.1 Candidatus Poseidoniaceae archaeon | reverse complement strand
CCAGACGGAGGGCCCGATGGTGGACCGCTTGGAGGATCGTTTGGTGGGCCTGTCGGTGGTGGTGACGAAGGGGGCCGTGGCGCAGGTGTGGCCGGGATGCTCGGTGGTGTTGCTGCAGTGAGAGGTGGCGCTTCAGGCTTGACGGCATCTTCGACCTCGGGTTCCTCTGAAGCCTTGGAGGGCAAGGGCATTGAAAGAAGGTCAGCAGGGGCTTGTTCTTCAACGACAGGCGTGGGTTGAGGTGATGTCGAAAGGGGATCCGGTTGGCCGAGAGGCGCACTGAGTGGATCTGCTTGCGAGTCAGGACCTGGCGTGGTTTGTGCCCAAGGCGGCGTGCGCGGCCCTTCTTCGTCTTCCGCCTGTTTGGCAGCCCCTACCTTCACTTTGGTTGAACCACCAGAGGCGTTTTCACCATGATAGGACGTCATGACGACAGTTGATGCATCGATCAATTCCTTTTCCTGCACTTGACCAAAACTCTCGAGATTGGCATCAAATGCACCGCTAAACAGGCTGGAGCCAATGGCATTACCCAAGAAGCGTCCTTCTTCGGACTCATATGTGAAATCTGCTTCATACGGCCCCAGTGAGATGTTTTGTCCTCCTCCTGAGACCGAATAGGTCCATGTGCCTGTATCGAGGGGGAACTCGAACGAATAGGTGCGGGTCAAACCAGGCCCAAGCGATGTAACCGGTGTCAATGCCTCGATTTTTTTGCCGTTGCTCGTGGTGATAAATGCGGACAGCCCCCCCATTGGAGTGGCCGCCTCATTGGTCATGTCAACTGTCACGAACAGGACATCTTCGTCATCGTCGTCGATATCCATCTTGACCGATGTAAGGCGCGCTTCAAGCGAAGCGGTTCGGGCGCTGTGTTCGTCGCTCATGTGCTCACCTGCCTCCCACTCAACGAAGCCCTACTTCAATTCAACGCAACCGCAGACGGGTTTCTGATGGCAACGACCAGTCAACTGCAGCAACGGTATGGTGAGCCTTGTCGATTGATGTGCGGTACTCGGCTTCCTTTGAGCGTCCACGAATCACATCGCGGAGACCAAACCAAAGTGGGCCAAAAATTGGAATGAGGTAGATCAGTTTGGCGACGGCTCGAGGACCCCAATGATGATCTTCAAGCGGCGTCCCATTGTCGTGGACGATGGCGATTCGGAAACCTCGTTGAGCGAGTGAACGCCCGATTGAACGGCCAGTCCACTTGAAATAGAGGTAGTTGGCGGCAAGGAGGACAAACCAATTCACGAAAAAGAAGGCGATGGACTGCGCCCCCAAACTTAACAATTCAAAATTCAAAAGATTGGCCAAGAGGCGCCCTCC
>DUIP01000103.1:0-1754 GCA_013330285.1 Candidatus Poseidoniaceae archaeon | reverse complement strand
ACGTCGAGCATGTAGGCTGCAACGCGCTTCCAGACCGGAGCAATGAGCATCCCCTCTGGTGCCGAGGCGAGCACGGCTTGAGCGAGTGTGCCACTGCCTTGATGCACGCTGACGATGTCCTCGGCCATGTAATGGCCTATGTTCTGCCCTTTGTCAACTATTGGCTCACCACATCAGCCATGGGTAACATGCCAAGCGAACAGATTTCGCTCTTCGGCCCAATCAAGCCAAGCGCGCCATGTGCCGTCGTGACGCAGGGTCTTCGGGTTGCCAAGGACGATCAAGCCGCGCTTTGCTCTTGTGATGGCCACATTCAAGCGGCGACGATCGCTCAAAAAGCCAACTTCACCGTGGTCGTTTGCACGAACTGCTGAGAAGACAATAATTTCCTTTTCACGGCCTTGATAGCCATCGACGCTCTTGATTTCGAGGCCTGCGTATGGATCGTTTTCATCTCGACCTCCTGCTTGATCAAACAAATCGACAAGGAGGCGCACCTGGCCACTGTAGGGCGTGATGACCCCGATATCAGAAGGGGTCAAATCGCCTGCTGAGAGCAATGTATTGACGATGGAAAGCACCTTGGCCGCTTCATCTAGGTTTGACTTACTGCCGCCTTCATCATCGACAAGTTCTGAACCTTCAATCGGTACAAAGGCGACTGGGTGGTCCCAGTCTGGCCACAAAAATCCAGCAGCAGGAGGACGGTCGGCAGGCGTGCATCCATCATCGAGTCGATCATCGTAGAACCGTGCACTCGGGTATTCTCTGATGGTCGGGTGCATACGGTATTGAGTGGTGAGCATGTGTGTTTCAAGGCCGCATTCGGTGAGTCGCTCAAACAACGACTGACCAAGGCCGCCTTGTTGAGCAGCATCACTGATGACGGTCGGTGGCAACTGCTTGTGATCGCCAACCAGCACAAGTTGACGGCAGCCGCGAGTGATCGGCACCAATGCGCTTGGCTCGCTGGCTTGAGTGGCTTCATCCATGAGCACGACAGGAAACCTCCTGTCCCTGAGCAGATTATGGCCAACACCAATGGTTGTTGCACAAATGACCTCTGCACCGTCAAGAACCGAGGCGATCATGTTGCCTTCAATGGCACGCATTTCCTTGAAGTTTCGATTCACATCTTTGTGAGCCATGCCTTTCTCTTTTCCTTTTAATCCACTCAAACTTTTTCGCAATTCATCATTTTGTTCGCGTACGAAGCGCAACTCTTCTTGCATTGGGTGGCGTTCAATTTGTGCATCGAGCGTGGCTTGCCGCAGATGCTCCCGTACCTTGACTGGCCGGCCAATTCGGACGGCTTGAACACCCAATTCAAGCAAGCCTTCCAGCAGGTTGTCCACGGCGACGTTTGACTCTGCAGTGGCAAGGATTGGTCCACGGCCGAGGTTGACAAGCGCAGAAAGCAAGTGAACTGCTGTGTGGGTTTTTCCGGTCCCAGGGGGCCCTTGGATCAAGGTGAGTCGTTGTTCAAGTGCTGATTCAACAGCAGTTCGTTGAGAAGCATTGAGCGTCATCGAGTCAAGACCAAGTGGACCTCGTTGCTTTTGGCCTCTGATTTCTGGAGGGCGTGCCGCTGATGTGGCCATGTCATGAAGTGAGCCAAGCAGTAAATCTCTGAGCACTGTACCGCCTTCACCCTCGCTGGAATGGAAGGTGCAGAGAGCTTCGTGCATGCGATCATGGGCGACGCGGTTCGCCCCTCTGTCAAGACGCCAGGTGCCTTTTCGCAGATCTTTTGG
>DUIP01000102.1 GCA_013330285.1 Candidatus Poseidoniaceae archaeon | reverse complement strand
AGAAGTTGAGCGCGATATTTTCGAATACTGCCCAGCGTGTGACGGTGAGTTAGAAGGCGACGAAGATCGTTGCCCGCACTGCGCTTTCAACCTCAAAAAGGCAAGAAAGCAATTCCACGACTGTCAAGAATGTGGTGAATCGGTTCCAGACCTGCTCGATAATTGCCCTTACTGTGGTGCAGAGCAAGATGTATCCTCTTACTTTGAGCGACGTGAACGTAGAGAGCCCAAGGTCAAAGAAACTGTTTCGCTCCCCGATGAAGAAGTCGATGAAAATGAAATCGTTGAAGGTACCGAAAACTTCGCTCAAGCGGTCAAGGACTTTGGCTATGATGAAGACAACCTCGAAGACGAATGGGACACAAACATCGTTTCTGCGGAAGCTGAAGTTGAGGCTGCTTACGACCGAAGAAATGCAGAGGAACTCGAACGAGAAAACATGACAGAGGAGGAACTGGAAGCCTACGACAACACCGTAACAACCACCCTCAAGAGCATGGACGAACTTGGCAACGAAGGCGTTGACATCGATGCGATCCTCAAGGAGAAAGGCGAAGTGATTTCCCTCAAGGACACGGGCGATGATGGTTCAGAATTGAGCGCGAGTGATGCCGAGATCCGTGGAAGATTGTACGAAATTACTGGTGAGGATGGTATCATGCCAGGCGATAAGGTTCAGGTTGGAATGAAGTTGACAGATTCCTCCTTTGCGGGCAATGAAGTGGCTGATGCCACCGCTGACTTCAGTTGGAGCGACGCAGATGAACCAGAAAAACCACTCACTGCTGATAATCCGGAATCCTCGAAGCCAAAGCCAGCCCGACGCCGTGCACCACGACGAAAAACTGCAGAAGAAGCCCCAGCCATGTCTGAATGTGGCGCTTGTGGGGCGGATATTCCGATGGATGCAAAGGAATGCAGCACGTGCGGTGCAAAGTTCGAGTGAACATAGAGAATGAAGGCGCCCGTCGGCTTTCATAGGGTACGTCACAGCTTTCGCTCGGCAGGTCCAGACGTCATTCGGGCATGACGAGCCAAGGGGTTTGGATTTTCAACCCCTCGCAAGAACCTGCACTGAATTGATATGGAAGGCGTTCATCGGATTGACCATGAAGCGGTACCTTCTCCCAATGGCGTTGGTTCTCACACTGCTCATGTCAAGCACTTCTGGATGCTTGGGTCTCATTCAGGCTCGTGAAAGCCTTGAAGCAATGCGAGGTGAAGCAGAGCCTTCAATCACTGTAGAAAGCATGACGCTGAGCCATGTCTTTGATACCATTGAGGTCGAACCCTACACCAACTCATCGACCCTCGATGTCCGAGCAGATGCCACTCAAGTCATCATCTATCGAAAGGTCTCAATCACGGGTTCTGATACCGTCGCCTGTTTTGACAACGGTCTGACTCGTTACGTGCAAGCAACTCTTGTTGATCCATCGGGAACTACAGTGTGGGAATTGAACGAATGCCAAGACGTTCAACCTGCGACCGTTGAAATCAATCCCGACCCAACCCTTGCTGTTGGTCTCTGGACCCTTACGGTTGAAGCGCGTGGCATTGGCATTCCTGGCACAGCAGCTCAAGACCAATTTACCTTCACAGTCAGCGTTCAAAACACATGCATCATCTACCCGCCAAATGATGAATGCACAGAATCAAACTAATGATTCACTGCATGCGTATCGGCGCGAGCAATTTTCACACTTACCAGGGCGTTCGTGATTTCTTCGAGCACCACCCTCAACCATGAGCCGTTGAACCTCAGAAATCGCTGAAAACAAGTCCTTTCTTGCGCTGGAATCCCATTCGATTTGGTGGAGGTTTTCCTTTCCGTAGCGAAGTACGCCGTAAGGTGAGGGTTTCTTTGTGCTGACTTCGACAAGATGCAAATAGGCCAAGATCTGCATTCGATGCGAGGCGTGGGGGCGTGTGGGTACCTTGCCAGTTTTTTGTTCCACGGGGATAAATTCACCATCGACAATGACGATTTGGTCGGGCCTTCCACGAAGCCCAGTCGTGGGGTCTTCGAGCAAGTTTGAGGATGTATCATCATCTGAATATGCAAGATCATCATCTGCGTCCAAATCAACGTCTTTTCTCACTAATTCTAATGCATTCTCACTGATCAGAACTTTTTGCAGTTGCCACGAAGCAGCAAGTGTCCATGCCATCGCTGTGAGGAAGAGAATGAATGTGGCCTGTGAACGGTCATCAGCCCCGACCAAAGCAATGGCGTGAAGGCCAAGAACGATGGCTCCGAAGAAGAGGGAGACTTCAGTGCGTCCTGCTTCAAACCACCCGCCAATAAAGTTCGGCTGTTCAAATACAGGTTGAATTTCAGCATGCTCGCGCAGTATTCGCGTTCGACGCTGTGAAACCGTTTCATCCCATCCAATCCAACTTCGCCACGGCAAATAGGTTGCCAAGAGGCCCGCAACGAGGAGCACAAGGGCCCAAAGAGCGAGGTACCGAGCAAGATCAAGCGGCGTGGTGAGAACGTCATCGATGTAGTTGAAAGCAATGCCATCAATCACGAAGGCCACGATGACTGAGTACCACCATGTCCAGATGATGGTGGCTCTGCGCATGGTCGATTTCATTTCCTTGAAGGACTCCATTTGTTGATGAATTTCGGCATGCTTTCGTATGCCGGCTTCGATGGCTTCACCTTGACCAGAATTTCCTTCACGGGACAACGCCCACGACATGGGGCAATATTCGTGCCGTTCCAGATCACTCGCACTGAGACTGAGCGCCGTGTCGTTTTCATCACGCCAGATGTCATCATTGTGTAAACGGGCTTTGTAGGCCCCGGTTTTGGAACCGTTCTCATTCAACGAATCCTCCGCCATGGCACTCAGTTGGGCGTCTCATCCTTGAGTTCTTGCACGGCATATGTCAACAAAATCACCCAATTTCGAGTTCATGTTCATTTGCATTCACTACGAAGCGGTTTAATATGGGGTTCAAGTCGGGCGATTGCTGAGGTCTTACAATGTCCGAAGAAACAACTTTACTCGTCCCCTTTGAATCCTATGAGGAAAATGCGGTGAACATCGGCACTCAACAAAAGAGTGCAGATATGGCTCGTTTTATCGACACTGTTCGTGAAGACGGACTTTACCTCCTCGATGTCAACATGACAGATTCCCGGATCCGCTCCATTGCGGAATTCCTCAACCGCTATGATTCCCCTCGAATCATGGTGGTCTCCGCACGACAATACGGGCAACGCCCAGCCCGAAAATTCGCAGAAGCAATTGGTGCAAATGCAGCAGTGGGCCGGTTTATCCCTGGTTCCCTCACCAACCCAGTGCTCCGTTCTTACGTTGAGCCTGACATCCTCTTTGTGACCGATCCAGCAGCAGACCAACAAGCGCTTCGTGAAGCAGTGAACTCCGGTTTGCCAATCGTCGGCATCGTGGATGCAAACAACAACCTTCGAAACGTCGATGTTGCTCTACCTGCGAACAACAAGGGTCGACGCTCACTTGCATTGGTCTACTGGCTCTTGGCTCGTGAAGTTCTCAAGGTTCGTGGCGCTACCACTGACGAGGACTGGGCTGCAGCCGAAGACCTCGAAGAGTGGCAATCCACCTTCTGAGTATTACCCTCATTCAGCGGTCTTGCCCGCTAAGAAGGAACTGATACCATCGGCGAATGCCTCTGGCGTTGGTGCGCCGTGCATGACGGCTCGAATCTTCTTTGCCCCAGGCAACCCCTTCGTGAAGGCGACAGCATGCCTTTGCATCCATCGAGGCTGAAGTCCTGCTGTCTCGTGTGAGAATTCGATGTATTTGTCCCAACACCATCGACGCGCAGCAAATGATTGAGCGACTGGGGACTTTTCGTACCAGTCTTCGCTGTTGGCTTTTACCCAAGGCAGATCATCGTGTTCCATCCAACCCAGTCCGACTTTTATCTCACCAAATACCGATGGCCGTCCAATGGCACCGCGGCCAATCATCAGCCCAGATGCACCAGTCACTTCCAAACAGTCCTTAGCACTCGCAGCATCAACGACATCCCCGTTGGCAACCACGGGTGTTTCAACCGCATCGACGACGCCTTTGATGGCCAGCCAATCCGCTTCACCAGAATAGCGCTGACGCAAGGTTCGGCCATGGACGCACAAACGCGCTGTTCCGATGTTTTCCAATTCCTTGCATATTTCCAGAGCATTGTTGGCACCTTGCCCAGTTCCTAAACGCATCTTCGCAGTCACCGGTACATCGACCCGTTGAATAATTCCGTCAACCATAGAAACAAGGTTGTCCGGTTCACCCATGAGCGCTGCACCGGCACAAATTTTGGTGACCTTTGGTGCGGGACAACCGAAGTTGAGATCGATGATGTCAGCTGTTGGTGCGAGCATTTCTGCGGCTGTCGCCATGTCGCCGGGGTCACCTCCAAAAATTTGAGGAATGAATGGAATTTCTGTTTCGTGTGATTCCATTTTCCGCCATGAAACCGCCGCTTCTCTTGTCAAAGCTGTGCTGTTGGTGAATTCTGTGATCGTCACGTCGGCGCCACATGCTTTTGCTAACAAACGGAAGGGGAGATCTGAAACCCCTGCCATAGGTGCAAGAAAAAGCGGCCTCGGCTCACCATCCCAAGCCCCTGGTTTCGAAGCAATGTGTTCAGACATCTGCTCGCCACCTATCGATCGAGTTGTTCCACAAGTTCACCCACTCTACGCATTCGTCGTAAGACGCGGTCGAGTCGCTCAGTCACCTTTTTTGCTGCCTCTTCAGGGCGCTCACCAACCATTCTGTGACCCATTGGAAGTCGACCACCAAGCAGGTTGAGCAGAAGCATTTGCTCTGTTGGTTTCACACTCTTCATCGCCTGTTCGACATCGCCAACTTTGAGTTTACCTTTCTTCATTTTGTCAAGCAGGGTTGATTGTTGCTTTGTGTTCAACAAGCGCTGGAAGCCACCTTTCTTGAGCATCCAATCTTCACCTCGGCGTTGGTGTTGGGCAAGCATAGCCGTCCACAATGAAATGCTGAGTCTGTCGATTCTGGCCACACGTTCAACGATTCCACTTGTTCTGAATCGCTCAAGAATGCGCCCTAGTCGGGCCTTGGGTCCATCGATTAATTCTGCAGCCTCATCGAGGGAAAGCGGTGCGCCGCGCGAAAGCAGCACCTCGAACAGTTGAACGGAAATCGAGTTGGCATGTGCTTCCTTTCCTGGGCGCTCACCCAACAGGCCAAAATCACCCATCCATTGGGACAGTTGACTGTTGCTCTCTTCTCGAATCGGACGTGCTTCAACAACACCGAGGGTGAGCAATGGCGTGTCGCTTTCAGCAACCTCGAGGGCCATGCGCAATGGTTCTCGAGTCCAGAGTTGTTCAATCAACGCGAGGCGTTGTCGAACGATGGTTTGTGTTTGAACAGTAAAGAATTCGATGGCGTTACTCAACGATCCACCACGCAAGTAGTACCTTCGCCACCCCTTTCCCTCATTGGTGTAGCCAACAAGACCAGACTCAACGAGACGAGCGAGGTGATGATTGAGTGAAGCAGGTGTGAGTGCCAGTTCATCTGCAAGCATCTGTGCGTCCCAACTTGAAGTGGGTTGTGCGAAGAGAAAGTCCCTCAACAATCTATGAACGGGGCCAGCGCGGCCCAAGTCGGCTGTCGCTTCTCCACGCTTTCGAACCAAACACAAGGTTTCGATGAACCATGCAACAAGCCCATCGATGTCTCGCTCCGTCGTTGGAAGAGGGACCTCTTGAATTCGGACACTGAACATGGTCGATGTCGACCGTCGAGGGTCTTTGAAGACTGTGCAGTAAATGGCGCTCAAGCGGCGAAAAATGAATGGAGTCAGCCAAGCGATGAACGCCGTTCGTCGTTCCAATCATAATCCACGGCTTTTGTCCCTCGCCATTCGATGTCCATGTCGATGTGAGGCATCAATTCAATTCGATCCTCTCGCAAAATCCCTCGACGGCGGAGGACCTTGACAGCCGAATGCGTTGTCGCCCTCGACCGACCAATACGTCGAGCGAGTGCGGCTTGGCTTCTGGGAATACCTTCGTTGACAATGTCCTCGACGATTAAACGCTGAACGAGTGAGAGTCCGATCGGGAGTGCGCTTGCAGCACGCTCTTCGTTGACGTTGATGCCACGAAGAATTTCGACCTGTGTGGGTGCTCCAGCAAAATAACAGGTACGCCCGTTGACTGGAAGCACGGTAACGCTTCGTCGAGTTTGCAGCACATCGAGGTGGTGCCTTAGCGTTCCATTTGCGGCATTGAGCGTGCTTTGCAGTTCTCGGTAGCAAAGGCCAGGGTGTTGCTCGAGGGTTGACAAGATGCGTCGGCGCAGTGGGTGTTCAAGAGCGCTGGTCTTGGTTGAAATGCTCCCCATTGCCATGCCACCAACTGCACTTGCAGCAGCAGCAATGCCGCCCGCGATACCAGCGACGCCACCTGCAGCAGATGCAATGCCTGCGGCCAACCAAGGACGCTGTCGAACCCACTGGGCAAGCAAAGGCATGAGCGGTGGTTGACCTTCTCGTTTGTTAAGCCATCCCATCCATGTTCAAGCCGATGAGTTAGTCATCAGCCAGCAGCATGCCAGCGTGAATTTTGAGATGAGCGACAAGAGGTGAAAGCAATCGTCCACAGGTGCGACCATGTTCGCTCAAGACATAGGCCACTCGGACAGGGGGTCCATCCTCAACCTGCCGAAGGACGAGTCCTTCTTCGACCAAGAAGCGCAATTTATCAGAAAGTGTACGAGATGAGATCCCTTCAAGCAAATTTTTCATTTGATTGAATCGACGTGGCCCTGCGATGTAAAGAGCGGTCAAAATCTCTGTTGTCCATCGAGATCCAAACACGTGCAAAGCCTCCTCAGCTCGTCGAACTTCCCAGTGCAAAGTGTTCGCTTCACCGCCGCCCGATTGATTGCCGAGGATACCGCGAATATCGCCACCATTGGTGATGGTTGATTCGATAGAGGCTCGGACTGCTTGGTATTCAGAGCGAGGTATTTTGAGCGGTGGCGTCGACATTTTGGTTCCTCAGCCAGCGCTATCAGCCTCACCTACTTAATGTCATTTTTACACCAAGATGTCATTTTTGAAAAATCCCCATGAAGAGACGCCTCCACAACTTATCTTCAAGAGGGGCAAACCCTTGGTCGCTTCATGGGTCGTAAGGTCATGCTGGTGCGGGGCGGTATGCTTGGCCCTAATACTGGCATTGGGGGGGCACACCATGCCTTGGCGGACACCCTTGAGCGAGGTCACGTATCGGGCTGGTCTCTAAGTGGTGTACAGGAATACGATCTTGGAACCAAGCCAAGCGCCATGTCTCGACTCTGGCAACGCTGGTTTGCTCATCCACGCAGGATCAAATCCATCTCCAAACAAGCAGATATCGACTTGATTCACATCACTGATCAAGAACAAGCGCATTTGGTACCACATAACTCACAAATCCCTGTGGCAGTCACGGTTCACGATTTGTTTCACCTCTTTCCAGAGGTGCGAATTTTTGGTGAAACCGGAGTACAAATCGGTGATACATCACCATCATTCATTCGCCGCCGAGATCTTCGAAAGTTGAAGGCTGGTCTCAGGCGAGCACATCTTCTGATTTGTGATTCCAAATCAACCCTCAATGCCTGCCAGTTACATTTCCCAGATGTGGATGCAGTTTGGCTCCCCCTTGGCCTCAATATGGAAAAATTTGATCCAACTTTAGCCGACCAAACCAAGGCAAGCCAGCCTGCCGAAGGCCTTTCCAAAGGATGCCACTTGTTGATTGTAGGGAGTCACGACCCCCGAAAGCGAATGGACTTCTTGTTCGAAGTTCTTGGAGGCCTTGATGCAAAGGTGAAGCATGACATCCATGTTCACCATGTGGGCTCCATCGCATCGCCAAGTGGGGCAGCATCAATCAAAGACCTGGCTGAAAATCATTCACTTCCAAATTTTACCAGTCATGGTGGTGATCTCTCCGATACAGCCCTCATGGACATGCGGTACGCTTGTGAAGCCCTGCTATTCCCAAGCGTGAGCGAAGGTTTTGGTTATCCTCCCATTGAGGCAATGGCCACAGGTACCCGCGTCTTGTGTTCAGACGAAGCCTCGCACAACGAGTTAATGCCACCTGACTCCTGTTTGGCTTCAGACGATGCTAAAGCATGGCGTGATGCCATTGTTGCAGTGCACAGCGAATGGAAAAAACGCAGCGCATCTGATGAACATCATGTCTGGCCAAAGGCAGATGAGGCGTTGATTGACCATGCCAAAAGGTTCGACATGAGTGTGTTCAATCAACGGACTTGTGATGCTTATGACAGCCTTGTATGAGGGAAACGCAACGCCGGATTGTTCATGAGCGAAGTTCCATTCGCAAGGCTATGCAACCTATTCAACGAGTGGCAATTGTTGGTGCGGGGAACATGGGTTCCGGAATCGCACAGAAGACGGCTCAAGAAGAATTTGAAGTCCAAATGGTCGACAGAGAGCAACAATGGGTCGACCGGGGTCAAGGTATCATCAGCGATTTCCTCTCCGAAGCCGTAGAGCGACGAATCTTTTCTCCATCCCAAGTTGAAGCGATTCAAGGACGAATCACTGGTGTGGTCGGTGTTGAAAACACGGCTGCAGATACCGACCTTGTCATCGAAGCAGTGTTCGAAGATTTCGATGTGAAAACCGCAGTCTTTACCACCCTCGATACAGCATGTGGTCCAGATACAATCCTCGCCTCAAACACGTCCTCACTTTCAGTCAACGCTCTGGCAGAAGCGACTGGCCGAGCGGATCGTTTTGTAGGACTGCATTTCTTCTACCACCCTGCAAAAAACCGTCTCGTCGAAGTTATTCCTGCTGCATCATCGAGTCCTGAGACCATCGAAAAGGTCGTTCAATACTGCAAAATGCTTGGTAAAGTGGTCATCGTTTGTGGTGACCGACCAGGATTCGTTGTCAATCGATTCTTTGTTCCTTGGCTGAATGAAGCATGCTTACTGCTGGAAGAAGGTGTGGCAACGGCAGCCCAAATTGATGCAGCGGCCTGTAAAGCGTTCCGAATCGGACTTGGCCCATTCGGGCTGATGAACCTCACAGGCCCTCCAATTGCTTTGCATTCTACAGACTACCTTGCTGAACAACTCAAAACGCCCCGATACGTCGGCGCACAAAACCTTCGTGATTTGATTGAAGCCAATGCCCATTGGGACGTGGCCGGTGATGAGGCCTACTCTTCTGAACAATACACGACCATTGCAGAGCGATTGTATGGCGTGGTGTTCGGTGTTGCTGCTCAGATTGTCGAAGAGGGGGTCTGCTCGATGGAAGATGTTGATCGAGGAGCGAAAGTCGGACTACGATGGGCACGTGGCCCATTCGAAATGATGAACAGAGTTGGTATTCAAGAAGCCCATCGCATGGCTCAAGCCTATGCCTCATTGAGTGCAGAGAGCGATCCTGAGCACGCTTGGCAAGTGCCTGCGTTCTTTACCGCCCAGGCCGAATCCGCTGCTGCTTGGAATTTCGCTTATGTCGACACAACCGTTGAACATGGTGTGGCTACGCTCACCATCAATCGCCCAGAGGCCATGAACGCCCTGAATGAAACCGTTGTGGGTCAACTGAACGATGCTCTGGATGCAGTCAACAGCAATGATGAGGTTCACACCATTGTACTCGATGGGGCAGGAAAAGCGTTTGTTGCTGGAGCAGATGTCAAGTTCTTTGTCGATAAGATACGAGCGGATGCCATCCCTGACATCGTAACCTTCACCGCGAACGGTCATACCATGCTCAACAAAATTGAATCTTCGAACAAAACAACGGTTGCTCTTACCACTGGTTTAGCACTTGGGGGAGGGCTCGAGCTCGCCTTAGCATGTGATTACCGAATTGGAACACGTCGAACACAATTCCGCTTCCCTGAAACTTCAATTGGCATTTACCCGGGATTGGGTGGGACCCAGCGGCCAGCACGAATCTGTGGTGTGCCGGCGGCACGTTGGTCGGTCCTCGCTGGAAACTTCATGGACGCTCAGACCGGTTATGATCTTGGTTTGCTGACCCATCTCGTCGATGTGGCTGCAGTCGATGCTTGCGTTGAACAACTTGCTTCGGATGGAAAGCCCAGCAACAAATACCCAGGTGCGCCTGCTCAGCCATCAAGCGCTATTGCCACTTTTGCATCCAACTTTTACAGCGATGAAAACATGGCTTCCATCATGTCAGGTACCTGTCCAGAAGGCTTTGATGCAGAGGATAAGAATGTTGCACGTCAGATGAAATCATTGTCACGCACTGCTCCAATCGCGCTGAAAATGGCGAGTGAATTGATCGATGCAACGATGGACACAGACCTCTCCGCAGGGTTACAAATGGAACTTGACCGGTTGACTGAGATCTTCTCAACCAAAGATTCGTTGGAAGGATTGTCCGCCTTGATTGAGGGTCGAAAGCCTGGGTACACAAATGCCTAATCCTGCTTTCTTTCGCTCATCGACCAGCCCGTTTGAAAGGGTCCCAACACGCCACGAGGTTGTAATATCGTTGATCATACTGATGGCATAGAGGGCAGGATAATCTGCGCTTGGACAAATGGTCGCACCTGCAGGTTGAATGCAAACCGTTCG
>DUIP01000087.1:889-4576 GCA_013330285.1 Candidatus Poseidoniaceae archaeon | reverse complement strand
TTCGCCTTGAAGGGAAAGATAGCCGCTGTCAGCATTACCAACAGTGTAGCGTCCAGCACCACCTATTCGAACAAGCAAATCAGGAGGCAACGTCACCGTGCCAGTTTCATCAATGATGAGTTCGCGGTCTTTGCCAAGGTTCTCGACGTCGACATCAGCGCCGTGTTCGGCGACAAATCGTCCATCGCGAAGTTCGAGTGAACGGTTGGCAAACGCTGCAACTTCCTTTGAGTGAGTGACAATCAAAAACGATACGCCATCGTTTTCGTGGAGGTCCTTGAACAGGGACAGCACTTCCCTGCCAGTCACCGGGTCAAGCGCCCCAGTAGGCTCATCTGCAAGGATCAATCGAGGACTTGTGATGAGGGCTCGAGCAATGGCAACCCGCTGTTGCTCTCCGCCGCTGAGCATCATCGGCAAGGCATGAGCACGGTGAAGCATACCAAGACGATCGAGTATTTTGTCCGCTAATTTGAGCGCTTTTCGCGAAGGTACACCTTGGTGACGGAGCGGTTGAGCCACGTTGTCCCGGGCGTTCAAATTCGGCAAGAGATTCCCTTCTTGGAAAATAAATGAAACCGTCTTTTGACGCAATTCGACCAATTCCTGACCGGTCAAGCGTGTCATGTTCTTGCCAACCAAAGAAACCGATCCTGCACTGGCTTTCATGAGCCCACCAAGGCATTTCATCAGGGTTGACTTTCCTGAACCTGAAGGGCCAACGACAGCGATTGCTTCCCCTTCCTTCATATCGATATGAAGTCCTCGAAGTGCAACGACGTTTCCGTCTTCTGCCTTCGATTGGTACACGTGATAGAGGCCATCTGCTTTCAAAATACTATCTTTCATGCTTCATTCCCCCTTGAGCACACTTGCTAAGTCTGACTTTAATGCCCGGCGAGTGGTCACCAGAAGCGCCACCACAACTGCAGCGAACACTGCAAGCGATACCAAAATGATCTGTGACCACGGATAGACAAGGGTCCGTTGGATGGTGGTTGTGGAGCCACCGAAGATTTGGAAGATGAATCCAAAGACGTCAAAGAAACCGTTGAACGACAAGGCGAGCCCGACACCCAGAACGATACCAAGCACCATCGATACCATCACGATGGATAGAATCTCGAACAACACCAAGCGGATGATTTGGTTTGGTGAAGCACCGATCGCTTGTAGGACTGCAAGTTCCTTTTGCCTCTGACTCAGTACAAGTGAGAGGAAGACGAAGCTCGAAGCGACTGCTGCGATGCTGGCCACAACGAATTGAAGAGAAAGCAATCCAGGTGTGCCGAAAATCAAACCTCCATTACGCTCAACACTCTTGTGGGAACTGGCCCAGTCTTCAACGCTTGAGACTCGGGCATCTGCTGAGATCTTAGAGCCCAAAGCCTCGAGTTCTTCACCATCAATACCATCGACATCAACAATCCATATCGTGGAGGTGTAATTGTCAACTTCGTCGTCACCAACCAATGTACGCCATGAGGCTTCACCGATAATGAGTGAACCAGAAGCAGTAGCGGAATTGACACCTGGGATGTATTCGTGATTGCCCATGTAATACATGTCTGCCGTGTATGGCGTGGTGATGATGCGCACCGTGGTGTCGGCCAAGAAGAGAGGTTCAGCAAGCGGTGGTGGTACAAGAGAAGCACCTGAAGCACAGGCGGTCTCATCCGCAGCCGTACCGTCTGGGCAGGTTGCGTTGGTCAATATTGCTTGAGAGAGATCAAAGAATCCAAACGCGCCCTCAAGGTTGGCATTCGTGAAATCGGTGCCCTCGAGCGAGCCACCCATGAAGTCAACAAGCACGGTGTTCTGCAAGTTAGCACCTCTGAAATTGGCGTAGGACAAATCTGTGTTGACAAGAATTGCTTCGCTGATGTTGCTTTCTGCAAAATTAGAACCTGAGAAGTTGCCATCCGAGAGATCAACTCGACCAATATTTCGTCCGCTGAGGTCTTGGCCTGAGAGATCTAAGCTGGACCAGTCGCTGTCCATCAACATGGTGTAGGCATTGAACAATGCCATTGGATCAGATTCATTTGAACCACCCGTACTGAAATTGAATTCGATTTTCTCCCACACGAGGGTCAACGTTTCCGACTTCTCAGAGGTTGGCTTCAACAACATGTCATTGAGGCGGTTTTCATCACCGCCACGTCCAGATCCTGCCAAGTCGAGGGAATAAGCAGCGTCTTCTCCAGCACTAAAGCCGCCTGCAGCGTATGCTGCCAACGCATTTTCGACACTTGTGCCTGGAAGCGCTTGTTCGCTCCATCGCAAGACATCTGCGTTGTTGTCGAGCAGAACATATGTTGGTAACGTGTCGCCGCCACTGCCGTCCGCCAAACCAATCTCAGGTACAGTGGTGGCCACTGGAGTGACACTGTTGGTGGTAAATTCACCCACGAGTCCGAGCATTGCGGTCTCATTGAGCGGTTGTTCTACTGTGATTTGGAGGTCAGAACCAACCGTTGCGTCGACCGTCTTTTCGTCGACAAGAGTACCTGTGTAGCCTTGAACTGCAGCAAGAGTGACAATCGATAACGTCAGCAGCATGATGACGGCCAGACGGTTCACGGATTCGGCTGAACCAGAACCTTTCAAACCGCGCTTGACGTCCTTAAGCAGCGGCGTTCGTCCGAAGATCACCTGCATGATTTGCGGTCCGCGCGCACCGATGCGGCCAAGCAAGAGCGCACCACCAATCCACAAAGCAAACGGCCCGAAGATGTTGATGAGACCCTCAAAGAAGAAGTTGGAAACAAGGCCATCCTCGCTTCCGTTGGCTTCCAACCATGTGTCGCCTACTGCAAGCATGCCGAATAAGAAAGCAAGCCAGTGAAGCCAACGCTTTGGCTCTGCGGCTTGTGTGGTTTTTCGGACCCCTTCTTCAATTTCCAGTTCGATGAATTGACGGGCTCGACTTCGTCCAAACAGCAACGCGAGTCCGAGTGTGGTCACTGCCGTGAAGATGGTTGCACCAACTGAAAGCGTTGGATTGACATCAAAGTCACCCATTCTAAACTCCATGAAACCAACCGCCGATAAGACGATTGGAACGGCAAACATAGCCAAGAGATAGCCTGCAAGCCAAGCGACTGAGGACATGACAAACAGTTCGAGGAGCACCATGCCTTGGAGGCTCTGTCCATCTGCACCTATCACGCGATGAACACTGATTTCACGCCGCCGTTGTTCGAGGGAAAGCACGAGTCCGTAAATCAAAACCGAGATCGAGAGGAAGACGATTGGAATCATGATGATATAATCGAAAATTTGAATCAGACCAAGGAAAATGTTGAGGAACAAAATAGTTCCACTGATGATGTCGGTGTAGTAGAGTTCAACCCCTTCATCCGTGTACGAACCGTCTTGCACATCCGTGCCGAGTGCTTCCAACCATTCGGCTGCATCCGCAGTCGATGTTGTCGGTAGCGCTCCACGATCAATGGTTGCACCAAGGTACATGTGATCGTTGTCCATCAGCACACTGCGTTGCTCTTCTGTCATCACTTCCCAAGTTGAAAAGATGGGATTAAACGGAAGGGTTGGGTTGCCGAAATCCCATGGCTCATAGATCCCCATCACGGTGAGGTTTTCAACCGTCATCGACATTCTGCAGTACATCATTTCATTATTTTCGGGTGTGATTTCACCAGCACAATTGTCTTCTGTAACCGT
>DUIP01000087.1:0-495 GCA_013330285.1 Candidatus Poseidoniaceae archaeon | reverse complement strand
ACATCGCCTACATTGGCTTGGGCTTCGCTGGCGATGGTGGACGGAAGAATCACACCACGGTTGGCACTCATGTTTTCAGGAGTTGGCCATTCACCTGCTCCGGCAATGATGTTTTCACTGTACCTTTCAGCAAGTTCTCCATCGAAAGCCTCAGGGCCATAGAAGCGAATTGCTCGCTTATCAGAAATAGGCGGACCGGCTTCAGCCGCTTCAGGATAGTCGAATGTAACGTTGCCCCAATAGGGGTTCGCATCATCCGTTATGATCCTCATTTCAAGTGGTTGAGCGACCACGAAGTCGATGTTGAACAAACCTGCACTATGGATGCCTTGACGGCCTAAGACAAGTGTACAGTCACTGAATTGTGAAAATTCTTCACGTAATTCATCGCAAACTTCGACCATGGTCGAGGTGTTATTGGACCATCCAGAGGCGTTTTCAACAGGTGTTCGAGCGTATTCGATCTTTGCATCCAAAGGTTCGGATTTGAGCGAT
>DUIP01000009.1:16050-28077 GCA_013330285.1 Candidatus Poseidoniaceae archaeon | reverse complement strand
CCTCGGCCTGGTGGGCCACCGCTGGGTTTGCTTGGTGCAGCACCCGTTGGCCCCCGTGCTTTGGAACGTGTGGACGGTGCCGGACTTGGCCTTGATGTGCTTGTTGTGTTGGTTGAACGAGAGGAGTTGAATGACGAAGTGAACGAGCTGTAGTCGTCATCGTCATCATCCCAATCGTCTTCATCATCATCGTCGTAGTCAAATTCATCACTTCGGAACAAGCGAACAATCACTGCAAAGAGAACAAGAATGCCAATCAAACCACCAATACCGGCAAGAATTGCAACACCGGTGCTCATGCCAAACAAGCCTTCAGAGGTATCATCATCTGTTGACACTGCAATTGGACAACCGTCACCATACCCTCCATCAGCACCTGCTGGTTCATCAGGACAGTTGTCGTCGTAGTCGGCCACACCGTCATTATCACCATCGCTTTGTGTCGGGTCGCATCCATTCGAATCCACGTATGTTTTGTACGCTGGTTTTGTATCTGGACAAAGGTCTGGATTTGTGCCTGATGCATTGTCACCATAGCCATCTCGGTCTCTGTCTTCCCATTGGGTTGGGTTACCTGCAAGTCCAACAGGTTCAAACAAATCACGGTAGCCATCGCCATCATCGATGCATCCAAGGAAGTCGATGTACGAAGTGCCGTTTTCAATTGGACAATCATCGGCATCGTTGCCTTCAATATTATCGCCATAACCATCGCCATCTTGGTCGAACCATTGAGTCGGATCGGTTGGGAAGGCGTCACCTGCTTCATTTTCATGAAGCCCGGTTGTCATATTGATCGTGTACGTGTAGGCTCCTTTGTAGCCATCACCGTCAAGATCTTGGTCAAGTGCTGTTTCATCAGTGCACCCTGTTGAATCCACTGGGAAGCCAACTGGAGTGCTTGGGCATTGGTCATCCGCATCGCTGACACCATCTTCATCAGTGTCAAGTTGAGCTGTGGAACAACCATTTGCATCGACTTCGGTTTCAAGCGTCAAAGGACACAAGTCGACCGGATCGAACACGCCATCGCCATCAGAATCTGTTTCCCGTTGAGCTGCACTGCACCCATTGGCATCGACTTCATCTTGGTATTCGGTCTGCGGGCACTGGTCCACATCGTTCATAATGCCATCTTGGTCTTCATCGAGTTGATTCTCAGCGCACCCTGCTTGGTTGACCGTGAGCCCTTCGTCGGTGTTTGGGCACGTGTCTTGTTCATTGGAAACAAAATCTCCATCGTCATCAGTGTCGTCAATGAATCGACAACCAATTCCGGTTTCACCATTCGCTGGAATGGTGCCCTCGAGGACACCAGCGATTGTGGGGCATTCATCTGCCTGGAAACCATCTGGGTTGTCACCGAACCCATCACTGTCGAAATCGAGCCATTGAGTTGGCTCAATTGGGAAAGCATCGGAGGAATCTTCCCAACCATCCCCGTCCATATCCGGGCAACCGAACACAGGATTGGTTGAGTTCCCCCATACGCCAGGGCAACCATCGAGTTCCAACCCTGCCCCGTTATTGGTCAAGTCTTCATCTGAAAGGTCGTAGAATGAAGTCCATTGATCTGGGTAGCCATCGCTATCGTTGTCAACCGCTGCTGCGATGTTGTCTGGGAACATATCTGGATCCGTGGCGCCAAGTGAGTTGTTGTCACCATAGCCATCACCATCTGAATCCGTCCACTGGGTCGGGTCAAGAGGCCACATGTCAGCACCCATTGACTCGTTCCATTCAAGGAAAGTGCCAATGCCAGACGGGTCTGATGAACCATCATTATCGGTGTCCAAGCAACCATTGCGGTCTCGCCATGAGGCGCCCCAATCCCAAGGGCACGCGTCACCAGTCACGGTGTCTGATTCGTTATCGCCCCAGCCATCACCATCGTAATCAGCGTATTGTGAAGGATTGAACGGGAACAAATCGCCATCGGGGTTGTTGGGGTCAAGTGGCGTAGCACAACAATCCGGTCCAGAATTGTCACCATAGCCATCACCATCAGAATCTTTGGCTTGCTTCCAATTGAGAATGAACTCATCGCCGTCGTAGTAGGAGGCGTCGTTGTCCGACCAACCGTCTTGATCGTCATCTCGACAACCAAGTCGTCCTAGCCAAGAACTGCCTGAAGCGTCTGTACATCCATCATCAGTGTCAGCATAACCATCGTAATCGTAGTCTGGGCACCCGAAGGTGTAGAAGGAAGAGGTCGCTGCAGTAGAGGTACAACTGTCGGCCATTGGCCCGTCAGGATTGTCACCGTAATTGTCACCGTCGCTGTCACTCCATTGATTACCAAGCGATGGCAAGTCATCGACGAGGTCAAAGACAAGGTCTCTGTCTGTGTCTTGGTAGATTCGCAAGACACTCACGTCATCGAGATCATCGTCCCAAAGGCCAAGGTGAATCGTACCATTGCTGTCAACTTGAGCGTTGGTCTGGCTGCCTACGGTTTTGTAACCAAAAGCCAGTGTTGACCAGGCCGTGCTGTTGTGCATTGCGGATTCTTTTGCAATTGCATTCCAAGTCAAATCATTTCCAGAACCAGTGCTTGTCAAGAGCATGTAATGATCATCCATCACCACAAGGTCCCAAGCACCATCCAAAGACGATGCTGGTTGTGTGGCGAAGGCCGTCCATTCGCTGGCGTTGGTGCGAGTGTAGAGCGATGGCGTGGACATGTCACTTCGCACCGCAAGGGTTGGTTCACTTCCTCCGACGAGGTCGAGGTTGTACTGGCCAAGGCTACCTGAGGGTTGATGAAGCGTTGCGCTTGTCCAATTGCTTTCAGTGATGTTGCGTTCGTGAACCGAAAGAGTACCCGTCGAGGTGAGGACTGCAGCGAGGATGGTGCCATCATCTGCAACAGCAAGACGAAGGTCAGAGGACAGGTCGGTGAGCCCAGTAATGTTGTGAATTTCGGTTGAGGTTGAATTGATCACCCACAAGGCGAGGTTCGCATCAACGCCGTCATCATTGATGGCGAGCACCGCTAGGGAACCGTCGTGTAAGTATGCAGCAGATTGCTGTTCTGAAACCACTGGCATGAAGTCGCCAGAAGCAAGCGCTGAAGGGTATGCATAGGTCCATGTCGATCCACCGTCTGCTTGACGAGCGAGTTGAAGGGAATCATTTGTTGCATCTCTGTAGACAAGGACTGTTTCGTTATTTGTTGATTCAAGGCCTTGAGCCATCACAGAAACTGGACCATCGAGCACGAGTTGCGACCGAACAAGAGAAGTGGTCCATCCGTTTGTTGATTCGATGGACGTGAAGAGTTGGTCTGAACCGATCGAGGCAAAGGCAAGGCGTTGTTGGCCAGATGCATCCAGTGTCATGCCCAAATGCTCACCAAATTGTCCTGTGCTGACGATTGACTGTTCGACGGCAGTATAACCAATTGCTGTTCGAACCGTCAAGCTATTTTCCCCATCAACTTGGTAGATGACAGGACGGCCAGAGGCGGTGGTCGTGAAGGCATACTTGCTCGATTGATTGCTGCTTTCAATCACCATGGTGTCGCTCCAAACGCCTGCTGGAGTGGCATCATCGACATGTTCGATGAAATGTGAAGCATTGTTGACAAAGGTCACGAACATGCTTGTTTCTCCACGAGCCGAAGTGCTGAGATCAAGTTGTGTCAAACCGGAGGTGTAAGCAAAGGAGGAGGATTCCCAATCCCTTTCGGAGTGCACCTGGTAGAGGATGGTTGGCGAGGATGTTGTTGTGTCTCGACGGCTGAGGACAATCTCGCTTAGACCATCACCGTCCAAGTCCCCATGTGTGGCAGCAATAAGGCCAATGTTGTCGCCAGTTTGACCTGTTGCGAGCAATTCCCAGTCTGAGCGAAGACCGATTGAAGAGCCGAGAATCAGTTCGACTTGACCGCTCTTTCCAGGGTTGGCTTGCATGATCAGCACGTCATCATAGCCGTCTTCATTGACATCGCCTGCAGGTTCAAAGGTTCGACCAAGCACGGCATTTGCAACACCTGATTCGAGCGCATAATCGGGCTCTGCTGAGGTGATGCCTCCCGCCGTGCCATAATACGCCCAAATCTTACCACTGCGGTATCCGCTCCCGTTGAAGGGTTCTCCAAACATGAAATCATCATAGCCATCGGCGTTGACATCACCGAGGTAATTCAACGACCATCCAAGCAGTTTCCCTTGGAGGTTTGACTGAATGATTTGGTCACTGGTACCATTGTAACCCGTGGACTGGCCAAAGAAAATTTCAATCGCTGAGTAGCCAAGTGGATTGTCGAAACTGCCCGTATTGGCGACCAGTAAGTCACTCATTCCATCCCCATTGAGATCACCGTTCGCTGCAATGGTTTGACCAAAGCGTGGCCCGTCGGTGGACTGAGTGATGTTTCGAACAAAGTCAAGTCCTGATGTGTTTCCGCTGTAAATGATGACTTTTCCATTGTGTTGAATGGTGCTTGTGACCTGTTCAGTATGCCGATTAGCCACAGCAACCAGATCGGCCATTGAATCTCCATTCATGGTTTGTGACGCAGTGAGTGCCCAGCCAAGCGATGTGTTATCCTCGCCAGTCGTATTCCACCACGATGTGTTCTCTAGACCTGATGCGCTGCCAAGGTGAACCACCACTTGGCCAGGAGCCCCAGTAAAGTTGCCTTCTGTGTCATTCCATCCGGGCGAACCGATGGCAACGTCTGCATATCCATCACCATTGAAGTCAGCCACAGAAAGTCCATGGCCAAATAAAGCGTCATCAGATTCACCCGCAAGCGTGACATCAGCATCCAATGCAGGGCCGCTTGTCGAACCATAGTGAACAAGAACACGTCCTCTTTGCAAGCCGTCGCCATCGTACTCAGGTTCTGCAATCACAAGATCGTCAAATCCATCGCCGTTCAAATCACCCATCTTCATCGAACCCTCTTCGATACCTTGGGCACCGGTGATGGTCGTCGAAGGTGCAGGATTGATTCGTCCTGTCTCTTGACCTGCCAAACTTCGAAGCAACTGCAGTGTGATGTTGTTGTCCTGGCCGACTGTGGTCACAATTTGTTCCAAATTATTTCCGTCAAGCCCCATCCCGATGTGGGGAACAACATTTGAGTCACGTAGTAACACTCGGTGGTCGTATGTTGTCCCGTCGACGCGAATGAGACGAATCTCTCCTTCATCTGGTACGACATAAGCGATATGGACGACTTCATTTGTATCAACTGCGAGTTCAATATCTCTGCTCACTGGCCCTGAGTCAAGCAATGCATGTGACCAACGTGTGCCACTGAATGTAATCTCCCACAACGAACCATTGGCGTCCCTAAACACGCCCCATTCGAGTTCGTTTTGTCGCAGGCCAAGTCGGAAATCTGTAGGATTAACGTCTTCAACGATCGTCCGTGTCAACCATGTTGTTTCGAAGTACACTTGACCGGCATAGGCCACCCTTGCCACCTTGATATCAGGCCCATCGGCATACATCATGTACGGGCGAGCATTTTCACCGATCGCCAAGGAGCAATCAACAAGGTCTGCTTCTGGGGTTGGTGCGACGGTGTCAACAAGTGCATCATTCCAGCTTCCATTGGAAGATTGCGTTGCGTAGTGCACTTCTCCTTCCGCAGTGGTCCAGCAAAGGTTGACATTTTCTCTGCGAGCAAGCACAAGATCTGGCGTCCCCGGTGTTGAGTTTTCAAACAAGGAATCGGATGATTCAATCCATGTGTTGAGTCCAGATTCCTCCCGAACCACACCTTGAACCAAACCATCAAAATCGATTTGAGTCCCAGCGAAATCGTGTCCGTATCCACTCGAAAAAGGCACGTGCGCACTTGTTTGCAAGACATCTTGGTGCTCATCAAGTGTCGTCGTGGACAGATCATGAGTTGCCATCGGGCTCATTGACTGAATCAAAAATAGGACCATAATTGTCAGAGCAATTGTAGGAAATGAGACACTGCGCTCTGCGGCCATAGCGTCATGACGCCCCCCCTCCTTGAAAACGCTTGTCGAAAAAAGTTCATGATGACCCCCGTAGGGGGTCAGCCTCGCTCTGCGGAAGAATCTAATTTTTCGATACAGAGAAGTTGACAAAAGAGAACCTTGTGCTATGGCCATGAACGGGGGCCATTGGCTGATTTGCGCTGACGGAACGTGGCCAATTCCAGCCGTGCGAAAGCCACTTTTTGAACAAGCTGATGTCGTGGTGGCCTGTGATGGAGCTTACGATCAATGCCTTGAGCACGGCATCTTGGCACATGTGGTTCTTGGTGACATGGATAGCGTCGAAAACACCGAGGAAACTTCTGGAACACTATGGGTGCACAAAACCAGTCAAGAGAAAAGTGACCTGTCAAAGGCGTTTGAATTCGCCCAAGAGCATGATGCAGAGATCATTGATGTCATCGGGGTAGAAGGAGGGGCGCTCGGCCACCAAATCGCTCCTCTTTTCGCCCTCTATGATGCTCCGTCGAACACCACACTTCATCTTGACCAAGGACGGGTTCTTTGTGTGAGAAATTCCTCAATAGTAATTGATTCTATAGAAATTGGAAGTTGCGTTTCAGTGTTTGCATTAGGTCCTGCACATGGCGTTCATTTGAGAGGTTGTCAATGGGGCCTCGATGGGGAAACGTTACAGCCAGGAACACAAGGACTCAACAACAAAGCAACGCAATCAAGCATTGAATTCACAGTCGAAGAAGGCGCTGTTCTTCTTTGTATTGAGCCAATCAAAGTGGACCCTTAGGCAGGTAATCACGAAGCATTGTGGAATAGTCACCTTCGCCATCCCAGCCCATTGCATGTTCGTCAACTCGTGCTCGCTCCAATGTTTGTTCAAAACCACCCCAGTCTTCGATCAAACCAAGGTTGTAAGCCGCACGCGGTGTGTAGCCAGGAAAGAAGTTGCGCCAAGTGAATGGGACCCGCCCAGGCGTAATCTTGTTCACCATACCAACGATTGAAGTGTTGCAGGTGGTCAAGAACGAATGGTACCACTCACCTTTGACCGACAAGGCATTTGCTTTGTTGGTCAATGCGTGAAGAAGTGCTTTCTCCTTGCCTGGTGGCGTGATTCCACGGAACATGTAATCCTTGTTTCCTCTCGCATTTGTTCTCAGGCCCAAAAGATCCCGTTCATAGCCGACGAGGAGGTACAATTCGTAATGGCGCCAAAAACCCGGCCACGGGTGGTATCGCTGCCCCTTGCGTCGTCGCGCTTCAAAGGAAAACGATAGGCAAGTCCCATCATTGAATTCGAAGGTCAAGAACGTGTGGGCCATACCGTGAACCTTGTGAAAGTGATCAACAACGAACCATACGTCTTTGATTTCGTCTGCCCTTACGTCGAGCGTATCATCCCATGATTCGTCTCGGTCACGGGTCGTTCTCCAGAAAAAATCTCTCACATTTTTGAACCGAATCGCATCACCATCAATCTCAGCTGACGTTGTTCGTTCGCAATCAGAGTTCCAATCGTCTTCCAATTGAGGTACTCGAGGGCGGACGCGTACCATCCAAATGAGGATTGAAAGACCTAGAAAAGCGACAAGTGTCGTTGCAGTATATCCTAAGACAGTCAACCAGCTGAGCGCCATCGTTTCACCACTTATGCCAAATCCGTAGGTCTTGGTCCCACCAATCCATGGAACCGTCTGGTTGTTGACGCCAGAGGGTCCCACTGTCATCGGTTGTCGTTGGCATCCCTTCCGGATCTGGAGAACCGTCTGGGAGAATTGTTGGGGTTGGACCTAATGACCTAATGCCGGACATCTCCTCTTCATCTTTGACCCGTACAAGCATGAAAAACACAATGATGGCAACGATGAATCCCAAAGCGCCAATCGAGTACCACCCCACAGATTCAGTTTCAGTGTCTTCGCCGAAGGAACGGCTTGGTAGAGCTTCTGCTTCTTCTTTGGTCAAATCATCACCGGGTTGCCTGATCAGGTTAAGGCCGTGAACGGTTCGAATCTGCTCATTGTTAATCACTTCAAGACTGATGAGGTGGACACCTGCTGGAAGAACTGAACAATCGTAAGAATTACTGTCAGTGCCGTCCAATTGTTGGCCTTGAACCGACCAGATTTTGTCAAAGGTTGAGAAATCCACACCCGCCATGTTTGGAACCATAGTGACCATACAAGGCGTATCTGTCGTGTTTCCGTCACCACGTACGTCCAAAGAGAATGCTGGTGCAGGCCTGTTGTGGATCGTGATGTTAAGCCAAGATTCGGTGGTTTGGCCCAAATCGTTTCGATACGCTTCCTTCAGCACGTATTCACCTGCGGGCCAATGTGAACAATTGAGTGAGGTTTGATTGTCAAGCACGGTAAATGGCGCTCCGGAGAAGGTTCGAACACCTGCTGCGGCATAGCGGGGGCCTGTTTCATCTGCGAAAAGTCGGTCGATGGTGCACGCATCTCCAGTCTCAATCCACGCAGGTGCTTCAAGATCCAGAATAATTTGAGGCGTCTTCAATGCAGGCCGAAGAACATAGGTTGGCAATTGAATCGTCGTGATGGTTTCGCCATCTTGATTGACAATCTCGAGTCGAAGAGCGTGTTCTCCTTGGGCCCATGCATCGTAGATGATGCTGGCGTTTGATTGACCACTAAATGACATTGTGCGGCTGTCATGAACTTCTCTGTCTTTGTGAACACCATACAAACGCAGTTCGATGTTGGTGTATTCATTGGTCGTGTTCATGATCACTACGACACGAATGGCATCAGCATCACCGTCTTGGTTGAGGTCAAGGGTGTCGTTTCGTAAGGCAATCAAAGCCAATCCTTCAGCTTCCAGTGCTTCATCAGATGAGCTCGGTTCCGCTGATGCAGAACCTGTCATACCGATGGGCGCCATCATGGCCAAGCAAAGAATGCTCAGCATGAGAAGGCTGGTTCGATGTGCTTCAATCATCTGCCTTCACCTCGGTAGGTTGTGGCGGGGGCATTGGGAGAGGAGGTAAATTCTCGAGTGGTATCATGCCGGGTTGAGGCTGCCCCATTTCTTCGAGGGTGCGAGATTGTTTTTCTTCGAAAAGAGCCTCTTCAAGGTCGTGGTCATCACGGCCCGATTTGACAATGAGGGCTGCGCTTGCACCCAATATGAAGCCTAAACCGATGACAAGGTAAGTGAGCCAAGATGCTTCGGGATTTTCGCCAAGGATCGCAACGGCAGCAGCAAACTCGCCGTAGTCATCCGACCACCCATCATTGTTCGAATCAATACAACCCTGGACGTCTCGCTTCGAGGTGCCGGCTTGCTCAGGGCAATCGTCTCTGAAGGCACCAAGCGGGACATCTCCATAGCCGTCGCCATCAAGGTCGCGCCACTGGAGAGCTTCTGTTGGGAAAGCATCGGCTGCACCGGCAGGGTGAGCTTCCCACGAAGCGGTTGGGTCTGACCAACCGTCACCGTCTGTGTCGCGGCATCCGAGTCGATCGAGCATGGACGTACCACGAACTTCGGGACAAGCATCGCCTTGGTTACCATCTTCACGGTCACCGTAGCCATCACCATCTGAATCGCGCCATTGTGTAGGCTCATGAATGAAAGCATCGCCAAGATCAGACCAGCCATCACCATCGGTGTCAGCACAACCCCATCGGTCGCCACCGGCAGAGGGGCCAACTGAGGTGCCTGCTTGGTCTGGACAAACGTCGGCGGTTGTACCACGAGGGTTATCCCCGCGTCCATCACCATCGATGTCATGCCATTGCGTTGGGTCCATCGGCCAAGCATCGCCACGACCTCCGGGGCTTGCAAGCCACGCGCTTGTTGGGTCAGACCAGCCATCTTGGTCACTGTCAGGACATCCCCAGCGATCGAATGTCGAGGAGCCTTCTGTCGTTTTACAGCTATCTCCACGGTAAGCATCCCTCTGAGTTTGACCATCGAAGTATTCCATATTGTCACCATAGCCATCATCGTCGGTGTCGTACCATTGGCTACGGTCGTCTGGGAAAGCATCAGCAAAGCCTGCTGGATGAGCAATCCAATCGTTTGTTGGGTTGGAAAAACCATCCTTGTCAGTGTCTCGGCAACCTAAGCGGTCAACGTATGAAATCCAACCGGACTCCACTTCCTCTGGTGAGGAGAAGACACAAACATCACCTTCGTAGCCGTCTAAATTATCGCCATAACCATCACCATCGGTGTCGCGATATTGTGAGGGGATGAATGGGAAATCATCAACCTGAGAAGCGCCATAGGTTTGGTTGTCGCCCCAACCATCTTCGTCAGTATCGAGCCACTGAGTCGGGTTGTCTGGGAAATCATCGACAAGGTTTGCCCCTTCGCTTTGGTTGTCGCCCCAACCATCAAAGTCACGGTCACGCCATTGAGACTCTTCAAACGGGAAGGCGTCAGAGCCGTTGACAACCGTCCAGTTGACGTCGCCGTCAGAAAACGAATCACCATCACTATCGGTGCAACCGTAGCGATCACCGAATGAATTTCCTGTGATGAATGGACAAGCATCAGGCGTTGTCGCATTGAACATGTAAGATCCAATACCCCATCCTAGTCGGGACGTGTTCCAACTGCCATCGGCCCAATTGTCACCATAGCCGTCTGCATCTGTATCGTTCCATTGCGAAGCATCGACTGGGAATGCATCACCCATTCCAACCGGATGAGCGTACCAAGGTGTTACGCCGTCAAGGCCACCAGGATCGTCGTCTGAGTATCCGTCGCCATCGGAATCGAGGCAGCCAAATCGGTCAAGTGAAGAATAACCACGACGGAATGGGCAGTGATCGCCTTGGTAGCCATCGAGGTTGTCGCCATAATTGTCATTGTCACTGTCAAGCCACTGCGTTGGCTCTTCAAAGAAGGCATCTGCACCGTTTTGGGCCAACCATCCCGCTTCAGGATCAGACCAGCCATCGCCATCGGTATCCGGGCATCCTTTTCGATCGTTCGAAGAGGTGCCAACAACATCGTCACAATCATCATCAATGTCGACAAATCCGTCTTCATCGCTGTCTCGGTTGGTCTTGTCAATCGATGGTGTGATCGTGTAATCAAACCCATCATTGCACCACGAATCATCGGCTTTGACCTTGAAATAAACGAAACTTTGGGTGCCGACAGTCGTCGAGAGCGTCTTTGATGCTGCGTTGTCATCAACATAAGAATCGACAATGGTGCTGCCCTGAGCGTTGAGCAACGAGACTCGCCCTTGCCAACCATCACCTGGACACCACCAAGCAGCTCCATTCATGGTACCAGAAAAGGAAATTTGAACGATGTCGCCTTTCTTTGCCTCAATCTTCCAAAAATCCGTTTGATCTCTTCCGGCATCGCAATCGGGATCGCAGACATAACCGCTTGACGTGACGCCATCTGTCAGAGGCGATGCGCTTTGAATATCATTGTCAGCAACGACGTGCGGAACAAAACTGAGCATCAGCGCGGCGAGCGACAAGGCCAGCACACGCTTCGCGAGCATGGTTGCCCAAGAGGCGGTGTGCCTATGAACACTACCCGGGCGCCCTGACACCCTACGGGTGTCGTTCAAAGAAATCAAACATCAAAATCATTGAGCGTTGTATTGAGGTTTCAATGAAGTATAAATCGCCTCATAGGCCTCTGCATTGTGCTCGTAGGTGTAGGTTGAAAGCACCCTCGCTCTGCCCCGTTGTGCCTGCTCGTTTCGAGCCTCAGGATCTGAAAGGGAACGGCACACTGCTTTTGCCAACTCACTCGAATCACCAGTCGTGAACAATTCGCCAACGGTTTCGTCGATCATCTCGGTGAGTGGGGCTTGATTGACGGTCACGACAGGCGTGCCGCTCGCAAGCGCTTCGAGCGGAATCAAACCCTGACCTTCGTAGTAGGATGGATAGACCACCAAATCTGCAGAACGGAAGTGCTGTGCGAGTTCTTCAAACGGCATACCCGGCTGAATGAACACCGCATGATCAACACCGAGTTTTTTGGCTTGTTTTCGCAATGTTTTGGCCATATGGCCGCGGCCAACAATGCACAGACGGGCTCCTGGATGCTGCTCAAGAATTTCCGGCATCGCCCGCAA
>DUIP01000009.1:9736-15664 GCA_013330285.1 Candidatus Poseidoniaceae archaeon | reverse complement strand
GGCGTGGTTTTGGAAGGTCGGCCACACAAGGCATCTTCATCCGCAGCATCGTATTTTTTCCTCAATGCTTCATGGGCGAGTTGTTCCTCTTCATCGTCAGTATTGCTCGGGCGGAAGACGAGGTGGTCCACACCGTACAGAATGGTCTCACAACGCCAATCTTCAGGAGGCTTGTACCACCGTTGAAACTCTTGTTTTGTTGATTCGCTGATGGCGACACTCACAGAGGATGCTTCGACACCGGCTTGCTCGTATCTGGCATACCAGCCACCAGTCGTAAGAATGGCCAAATCGTTAGGATTCTTCCACGTCGCAGCTTCGCGGTGTTTGGCAGCTAATTTCATGCCATTTCGCTCACCGATCCAACTTCCGTTCAATGCCGATACCACTGGTGCGATGTTGGCTTCGACCCATTGGAATTCTTTGCGCTTCCAACTGACGAGGGGAAGAAGGGTGTGAACCACATCCACAGGCACACTTGCATGCAACTGCTTGAGGGCCCGTAATGCATGTTTTCCGTACGACCTTGTGAAGGCCATCGGCGCTTTCAGCCACGGTACTTCGATGACGGAGACGCCCTGTTGGGGTGGCGCTCGTCCTTTATGCGCTCTTGTGATGATGGTGATGCTGTGGCCACGAGCTGCCAAATGCCCAGCCAAGTGGAACACCACCGAGCCAATCCCTCCCCATCGAGGAGGGTATTCACCTGACACCATGGCGATGTGCATAACGGACCGAGAACGCTCTTTGGTTTCAATGTCACCGAATTCATGGGCGTAGGATTCAAGTTCTCGCTCCAATGCTTTGAAGGGGGTTGTCTTTGTCGGGGATTCATGGGCGAAAAACTCCCTGTCACTGTGACGGTGATTCTTCCAACTCGAAATGAAGAGGAAGCATTGGGTCCAACCATCGATGCAATACCCCGTGGATGGTGCAAAAAACTCGAGATCATGATCGTCGATGGTAATTCAAGCGACCGCACCCGTGAAATCGCCTTGGAGAAGAACATCAGAGTTCACCTTGAAGATCGTAAGGGCTACGGTCGAGCCTATCGAACTGGTTTTGACGTAGCGACAAACGACATCATTGTCACCATGGATGCAGACTGCACCTACCCTGCAGAACTCGTTCCAACACTGGTGAAGCGATTGTTGGATGATGATCTTGATTTCATCACATGCGACCGACTTTCACTTGCTGAAGAAGGTTCAATGCCAGGGATTCACGGATTCGGAAACTGGGCGCTCTCGTTCACAGCTCGACTTTTGTTCGGTTATGGAATCAAGGATTCACAATCGGGCATGTGGGTGTTCAGAAAATCAATTTTTGATAATGAAGAAATGCGCCCAACGAACGACGGCATGCCTCTTTCTGAAGAGATGAAAATTCTTGCACGTCGAGTGCTCGGAAAGAAGAAGGCGGTTGAGATCTCAGTGCCTTACCGGCCTCGTGTTGGTGAAGCAGAAATTCACACATGGGGCGATGGTTGGAAGAATTTCAAGTTCCTCTTTGCCCGCCGGGTTGGCCTTCACCGAACACGCACCCCTTGGGGTTCAAGGCCATCAAACCCGGATTCAACCAACGGCGATTTACCAGAACAAGTCTGAGTTGATTCAATGGAATTATGGCACCAGCGATGGTTCAACAATCAAATTGGCTTCCACCGTCTTGTTGCAAACGACTTGCTGATCAAGCACTGGCCATCGCTCAAGTGTCAACCAGGAGCGAATGTCTTGGTACCGTTATGTGGAAAAACTCTGGACATGCACTGGCTCAACGAACAAGGTCACAAGATCACCGGCGTTGAACTCGTGGAAAAGGCGGTTCGTTCTTTTTTTGATGAAGCGCAATTAACGCCACACGTCGAGTCCCAAGGTGAGCACACCATCTTCACCACAGAAGACATCACCATCATTCAAGGGGATGTATTCGCCCTTCCAGAAACAATGGCCAATTGCCAAGCTTGGTATGATCGAGCTGCCATGGTGGCGTTGCCATCCGAGGTAAGGGCGAACTATGTCGATCAAATCCATTCACTCTGTTCACCGGGTGCTGTTGGCTTGATGATCACCTTTGCTTACCCGCAAGAACAAATGCAGGGGCCACCATTTTCTTTGCCTGATGAAGAGGTGTTCGAAGTCTTTTCCGAACGATTCGAAGTTGAACTCTTGGAGAGCATCAACCTCGAGGACGAGAAAGACCGTGGCCTGTCTCAAATCACATCGTCAGTCTTCAAAATCAAAAGAACCTGATTCAGACGTTGTCCCAATCAAGGTCAGCACCAGTCAGTGGTTTTGCTTCCTCTGGTTCACCTTCGATGTCGGCTTCGACTTCTGTCGCTGCTTCAGTGACGCCTCCTTCCAATGAAATTGGTGTTGTCGATTCCACTGGCTCAACAGGTTTCACTGACCTGAATGCATCCCATGATTCAATCATATCCAATTCTGCAAACCGTGCTCTGCGACGCGATGCAATCATGGCCACAGCAACAAGCAACACCACGAAAGCGCCAATAGCGCCAACAAGCATCATGGTTCGACCATCGCTTGGAGGATCAGAAATATCGAGGGTGATGCTGATGACATCGACGTTGGCATTTTCACCTTCCCCATCGGTAGCGATGACCTTCATGTTTGGCCGGCCTGCACCATCAGGCAGCAATTCCAAATCGCCTTCCCATACGCCATCACCGTTTGCGTCTGTGAGGTTCAATTGCCACTCCTGCTGGTCATACTTCACGGTCACGCGGACGTCTTCTGTCGTTCCATCGGCGTCCGTCATCGTGACTGAGATCACCAATGTATTCAGTTCACCTGCAATCAAAGTCGTTGGTGTATAGACAAGGTTTGACAATCGGGGGAGGCTTGATTGAACGGTGACGTTCGCAAACACCTCGTCTTCGCCCCCTCGGCTATCTCGAATGTAAAGCGAAATCATGTGTTCGCCAGGCAAAAGACTGACCTCATCCATGCTGCGGGTTGACAGGATGGAATAGGTTCCGTCCACTGCCCAGTGTCGCCATTCACGGGCGACCATATCATCATCAGCATCTGTTGATTCTTCACTGAGGATAAGAACACCACCTGCTTCGATCGAATCCCGATTCGATGGCGTGAGCATGGTTGCAATTGGATCTGATTGACCAACAGTAATGGTAAGGAATGTGCTCGAGGATAAACCAGTTTCATCTTCCAACGTCACCTCCATCGTGTGGGTGCCTGCAGGAAGTTGACTGATGTGGGTTTCACCTGGATTGACGGCATCAAGGAGAGGTTCGGTCAACAGATCACTGCGCACCGTGAGTGTGAAGTTGTCGTCGTCGTAATCAACGGATGGGACTGCATTCCAGAAGATAGGGTCTGAGGAACGGAAGATCTCCTCGTCCAACGGGGAGACCAAATCGAGGATCGGAGCTGAGGTGGTCACTTCAACGGTTCGAGAAACAAGAACTGGTTCATGAATACCATCATCCAAACTCAGCGTGATGGTGTGGGTTCCTGCCGACAGTCTACCATCGAAAATCAGGTAATCCTCGCCCTCTGGTGTCAGCCGGCCATCAAGGTCGCTTGACCACACCACAACGAGGTATTCAGAGCCAGCAAAGGGCTGGGCTTCTGCACAATGCCACGAGCCATTGACTGGGAATGTGAAACACGCAGCATCGTAATCGCCTGAGCCGTTTGCGGAGAACCAAATTGTTTCTGACGAGGTGTAGACTTGAGTATCAAGAGGCGTCTCAATGATGCTCTTCGGCATTGAATTCTCAACTGAGACAAGCGTCGAGTTGACCTTTGTGGAATTGATGTGTTCAGGGCGATCGTCAACAACACGCATCTCAATGCTGTGGACACCGCGTGATAGATGACCGGTCCACATCGTTGCACTCGATCCGTTTGACCAAGCAAGTTGTCCATCGAGATTGGACCACCATTCAATTTCGAGAACATCACCTTCAGGATCGATGGTTGCCGAACCGTCAAAGGTCACTTCGTCTTCACTCGCATTGCCACTTCTCAGCACCTCAAACACTGGTTCAGGCACTTCATTGAAGAGTTCAACAGGCATGGTAAATGAAGAGGGTGTGTTGATGCCATCGGAGGCATAGATGGTCAAATCAAACACCGATGGAACTGTTTCAGCCATTGTCAAATTCATCCAAAGTTCACTGGGGCACGAGGTTGCAGGGTCACTCGGCCCAAGGTAAGAACGCTCCAACCAGCAGGTCATTGGGTCGCCCTCGGGGTCGAAGGTTTGCGACAGATCAATTCGAACACTTTCGGTTCGAGCAATGATGAGTTCAGACCAAGGAGAGAGGGCTGGTTGGACATCGATCACCAGAACTGGGGCTTGGTTGACCAATTCAATGGTACGTTGAATCGAAGTGCAATGATCATCATCGCACACCTCAAGGGTGATCGTGTGTATTCCATCGGAGAGCGAGCACGACCACGTGTCGTTGGTGTTGACAGTGAAAGGAACCCCGCCACTTGGACTGTTTGGTTCTTGCCAAGAACCGGTGCATGTGTCGACAAGATCCCCATCAAGAGAACTGGACCAAGTCCACAAAAGCGGGTCGTTATCAAGGTCCCAAGAATCACTTGCATTGAAGAAGATTGCACCCTGTGAAGGGAAGACGTCGCCATCAAATGGCGTATCCCAAATGGCAAACGGCGGTTGGTTTTGCAGCGGCAAGACGCAGTTGATGAAACGATCTTGGTCCAAGGTCATGCTTGTGCTGTTCGAAACGCTGTCATAGCCACATGACACATCGATGATGTTGTGGCTTGATGCGCCTGTGCTTGTCCATCGTTGGCCAATAAAATTCGGTAATTCGACATAGCCAAGGTCGTTTGTCGAAGATTCAAGTGAGGGTTCAAAGGCATCGAAACTTGCATTGACATAGGCGTTTGGAATACCGTTGTTGACGGTGTTGACCACCCACACCGTAATGTCCCAAGCAACATCAATTGTAGCGCCAGAGGCAATGGTTGCTTTGGTTAAATCAACACCGCTTGGGCGGTGGAGATGAAGGGATGAGGTGCTGTCCAATTGAAGGGCTTGTGCTCCGGTGGCATCGGTCAACGAGGACCAATTTGCATGGCTGTTCTGGAACACAATTGAACCTGTACAATCTGCAGTGATGGTGTTGCCATACCCTGTCAAAGCGGTGTGGTCGGTCAATTCAAGGCACGACGTGTCACCGGAAATTTGGGTTCTGCTCAAGCTTGATGGGAAGTTACCGTTGTTGTCAGCATTCCACTGAATTCCGCTGTGGTTCCCAAGCATGGAGATGAGATCTAATTCTGCAGCAGCATGGTCCAATGAAATCGCTGGAACGCCAGGTGAATCCATATCGATGGTCGCTCCAAGAATTTGGACGCGCCCCCCTTGTTGGCCAAGCGTCAATCCCTGATTGTCAACAACCAAAGGTGAACGGGTTGGGTTGTTCTCTTCGAGGAGTAAATCATACAACCACAAATCAACAGAATTCAAGGCATAGAGGCCGGAACCAGAAGAACCTGTAATGGTGCAATGGCGACAAGTCACGTCGCCTGATGAGGATTCGATATCGTTGGATTTTTCATAAAATAGACCTGCTTGATCTCCGAGGGAGGACGATGCGGGGTCTGCACCATTGTCATGTGCACTGAGGTTCTCGAAGGTTACGTATCTAGCGTCATAGACATGAGCGCCTGATTCACCGTTTGAAGAGAGATTGAGCCCGTCAACAATCACAGTGGCTTTGTCGATGTACAACCCGTCCCTGGTGTTGTTGTGAAGGTTCCAATCCGAACCCTGCATTGCGCCTCCAGAAGTCGAGGTGACTCCAGCTCCAACCGAGCCAGAGACTGTAAGGCCGTCGAAATGAGGCGCGAAGAAGGAAGAACGAACGGCTACGCCTGATTCGTGAGGCCCTTGCCCGGGATC
>DUIP01000009.1:0-9325 GCA_013330285.1 Candidatus Poseidoniaceae archaeon | reverse complement strand
GTGGTTGAATCTTGGACAAGGGTGTTTTCAAACCATGCTCCGGTAGCGTTGACATCGATCGCAGCATAGCCAATGTTGGCTGTTGTTGCGCCAGAACCGCCAGTGCCAAGCACTGTGAGGTTGGTGAAATCAGCCGTTTCATAGTTGGTGTAATTGGTATGATTCAATTTGTCAACATAGACGCCTCTGTACATCGAATTGGTTATGGTAGCGTCCTTGACCACAGCCCTTGTGTAGCCACCATCATCGACATGACGAATCACAATACCGTTGTCTGATTTATCGATGGTGATGTTGGTGAGCAGCGGTTGGCTGTCCTCAACCCAAACCCCAGCCACCATGGCCCATGAGGAACCACTGATGTTGTCCATCACAATGTTGCGAAGCAATCCACCAGAACCGCCCCAGATGTTGATGGCTCTTGTCAGATGATCAGTGAAATAAGCACCATCGACAATAGGAGTGCTTCCTGCTCCAATCGAGAGACCAAGCCCATATCGCCAATCATTTTGGAACGGGACCAAGCGTCCTGCTTGGTCGATGTAAAGATCTCGAATTGTTGGGGACGAACTGCTGAAAAGATCCAGTCCCACTCGGTCCGGGTTGATGATGGTCAGATTGGCAAAGAATGGATTGCTTCCGTACATGGTTACGCCGTAAATCGAATCCTCAATGGTGAGGTTGTCAATAACTGAGCCACGGCCATTGGAACTGCTGTTGAATTGGAGGCCTTCGTGGTCCGAACTCGCAAATGAATACATGACCACAGGGCAACTTCTGGTGCCCTCAACCGTCAACCGACCTTCGACGTAGATGCGCGCTCCTGCACCGAGTTCGATTTGGGTACAAGCACTCACGATGAGTTCATCAAAAACAGTCACGGTATAACTCGTGGTGACGGTCACGGTTCCCGACCAGGTCGTTTGGGCCTTTGGTGAAACTTCGTTTGAATTCAACTCGCCTTCAGCCAGTGGATCTTCGGCAGGAGAAAGAACACCGCCGTATGGCATGCTCACCAGCAAGCCCACTAAAACCAGAGCCAGCCAGTGACGATGCCCATTGGTGTCCATACCTCAAGGCGCTCGCGAACGCACTTCAAGGGTTCGGCTTCATGCATGTCATGAGTCTCATGAGGAGCCATGACATTGTTTAGCAATCAATAAGACCGGAGTTTCGCTGGACAGGCTATGCCTGAGGCGTTTGTGTTGTTCAAAACCCTGCCCTCACATGAGCGAGATGTCTACCTTGCACTTTCTGAACACGAGGCCATTGCTGAGGTGCACGCTCTGTATGGTGAATTCGATCTCTTGGTGAGGGTCAGCTCCGACAATGCCGGCGATTTGACCTCCATGTTGATGAAGGAGTTCAGACGGATTTCTGGAGTCAAAGAGACACAGACCTTGATTGCGGTCGAATATTGAGGTGCGATGCATGGCTATTGGATTCGTTTTGATCACCACTCAACCGGGCAAAGAGCATGAGGTTCGTGCTACCCTTGACGGCATTGAATTTGTCACTGACCGATGGATGTTATTTGGAGAATACGACCTCATTGCTCGTGTTCAGGCAGAGGACGAATACACCTTGACTCGTTGTATCGTTGAGGACATTCGTGTCATTGAAGGTATTGCTGACACCAAGACATTGATTGGTGCTGAACTCTAATCACAACAGCGAGTGCAGTTGGGCCTCAAGCGCCTTTGCTGCCCTTGGACATCCTGCGGCCCGGTGCTGTGTGATCGCTTCTCGTAGAGCAATGCGACGCATGTTTGGTTGTAATTTGGCTTTACATGTCCACCAACGAGCATGGAGGCGATGGAGGGTGGCGCTGTTGGCGGTTTGAGGTGGTTCTGGAATCATCGAGAACATGTGTTTCGCCTTTGGTTGATCGACGGCGATCAATTGCTCGACCAAGGAAAGACGCAATGCATCGGCTCGAATTGAATTGGTTTGTGCTTCAATAGCAGTTTGTATTTCATTGGTCGCCATCGCTCGTTGCTCGGTTGACTGGGCAGCGATAAGATTGGCTTTCGCCTCCAGACCTTGCAGAAGTGGTTGAGCAAATCCACCGATGGCTGCAAGCGAATCGCGTAGCCGTTTCGCTTTCTCAAATTCTTTTTCCCAAAGTGCAAGGGCGTGTTGGATCATTGAAAGAGCGATGAGGGTCACTGAACGCTCATCGGAGGTTTGTTCGGGAATCTTCACCCGTTGGAGGTACGCCTTCACTTCTTTTGCTAACGATGGATCTGGTTGATCAAAAACACGATCATCGAGTCGTCTTGATGCGGCGGCGAGTGCCATTCGATTCTTCTCGGATTGATCACCTTCTGCAAGGCCCTGTTCGATGATCTCATCGGCGTCCTGAATGCGCCCTTCGAGCATGGCCAAACCAAGTGAGAGATGGCGGGATTCAGCCGATTCGCTGAGGGCCTCAAGATGGCGTCGTACATGATCGGGCTCACACCTTTCAATGGCCACTTTTCCGGCCATGTAATGAAGTTGTGAAGGCATCGTTGAGACGTTGATCGCCTGTTCCAATAAGACAGAAAAGGCACCTGAATGCGTTTCCAGTAAACGTTCCATCTCTGCATCAAGTTGGGCATCTATGCCCTCTTCGAGGCTGGCAATTCGATGGTAGAGAAGGATGATTTGCTCCTCAGTGGTCTCAGCTAATCCTTCCCAATGGTTGACTGCTGCTTTGTGCAACCTCTGTTTTGTATCATCATCGAGCACAGAACGTCGCACATTTCTGACAAGGTGTTGAATTTCCATCTTCTCGAGATTCGAACTCCATCGCAAAAAGGCATAATCATCAAGGGTGCCAACAACATCACTGTTGAACGCTTTGCTCGCTTCGATGGGCATAGGAACCATCACAATGTGGTCAAGGCCGTCCCTGGTGGAAGGATCAAGGGTTGAAAGAACAACATCCTCCACATAGGATTGTACATCTGCACCTGCTTCGGGGAGAGGCGAGCCCTCTTCATGAAGCAAAATGGCCAGCGGGTGGCCGCCAAGGCTTTCGGCAATATGCATTCGTTCAGGCTCTGCAATGGACTCACCAAGAAGCATGGCTGCATCTGATACTTGCAAAGATGGCACGGCAATTCGAGGCAGTGTTTGTGGAAATGAAAGTGGTTCTCGGCCAATCAAAAGCATGTGAGCGGATTGAGCATTGTCGAGTTCCTTGCAAAACGAACGGATCGAATCAATGTGGCGTTCTGGAATCAAATGTGCATCGTCGATGACAAGCACATCACCTTTACATTTGAGCGCAGCAAACTCTGCAAGCGCTTGATTATTTTTTGGAAACGGACCACGAAATCCCCATTGCTTGCACAACCCATGAAGATCAGAAAACTCGTCGATTTGAGCCCAACGAACGGTGGTTCCCGAGTCCAACAAATGTTCGCTGACGAGGCCTCCTACTGTGGTTTTCCCGATTCCGGGAAGGCCGCTGAGCACCATACAAGTCGCTTGTAACACCTGTTCACTGACTTCCACTGCAAGGGCATGACGGCCATGCACTTCGCCAAGAATGGGCACATCCCCGAAGGATTTTCCACGAGATGATTTTTTGGAAACGCTCTGTGTTCCAAGGGATTCAAACAGTGTTCGTCCCTTTTCTGTAAGGTGATAGACATGCCTTCGGCGAGAACCACCTCCAATCACGTGAGCTTTGCGTTTGAAGACAAGATCAAGCTTCTCAAGACCGTTGAGGGGGGCATTGAGCGCACTCCGTACAACCCCAAGTGCTTCGCTGATGCCAGGTAAGGAAAGATGTCGCGTGACGTCCCATGCTTTTTCCATGGCTGGAGAAAACCCACCAAGCCAGCGCAAAATACGCTCTTGTGGGACGGAGAGATCACCAACCATAATTGACGCAGGTACAGGTTCCTTTCTAACCACCGCTTTTGTTGCATCATCTTGTTTCATCCAAGGGTTTCCTTTTTTGGGGGCGGCGGTAAGGAAAGGGCATGCCTGTCACCCTCGCTTCGGTGGATTTCCCCAAGCGGCCGGGGGTGTATTTATTCAAAACCAACCAAGGTCGAGTCTTGTACGTCGGGAAAGCGACAAAATTGAATGAGCGAATTCGCTCTTATTTCGCACAGACACCAGACCGTCAAATGATCCCTGAACTCGTGAAGAGATCGGACGACATCGAATGCATTGTGACGAATTCTCCAGAAGAAGCCCTCATTCTTGAGCGGCAATTGATTCGCCAACACAAACCGAGGTACAATTCAATGCTGAAGGATGACAAATCCTATCCGTATTTGGTACTGACGAAGGAAGAAATCCCTCGGATCATGTACACACGGCACCCACCAAAAGCAAGCCTGAGATGGGGGCCGTTTCCGAACGCTGGTGCGGCCAAGCAAGTGATGCAACTTCTTCGAAGGCAATTCGGCATTCGAGATTGCAAAGAACTTCTCCCTCAAGGTTGTTTGTCGATGCACATCGGTCTGTGTGCCGGGCCGTGCATTGATGCGACAGGTTACAGCGAGAGAGTCGATACCGCTCGTAGGGTGCTTAACGGAGACGCTGCGGCTTTGCTCGAAGAACTCGCCAAGGAAATGGACGCCGCCTCTGAAGCGATGAACTTTGAACAAGCGGCAGCAAAAAGGGACACGATTCGTGCAGTGCGAGCCACAACTGGCCAGCATGTTGTTTCCAGCAAGGTCTATCGCGACTGCGATGCAATAGGTATTGTAGCCCAAGGAGAAATGGCAGCTGTTGTGATCATACATGCCGACCAAGGCGTGGTCAAGGGACAGGAGGTCTGGCCGATGGTTCATCGTGGTGACATTGGTGAAACCGTGGCCAATTTTGTTTCAGAACACTATGCAAATCGGCGGCCTCCACGTCTCTTGCTGACACCTACACCCTTGCTCGATGGCGTTGAAGAGTGGTTGTGCAGCCGCCGTGAAGCCAAAGTCGAGGTTCGAACCCCATTGCGAGGTGATTTGGTCACTCTACTGACCCTTGCTCGCCAAAATGCTGACATCCAAATGACTCGCCTTGCCAATGCGACAAGTGGTTCCCTCGAACAACGCGCTGCCAATGAAGGGGCTGCTGTCCTTGGTATGGACCAGCTCAACCACATCGTCTGTTTCGACATGGCTCAATTGCTTGGTGATGAGCGGGTTGGTGTGAGTGTTACCTTGAGAAATGGACGGCCTGTGAAAAAGGAATACCGCACATACATCGTCAAAACCGATGCCATGGATGATCTTCGAATGATGCGAGAGGTGGTCGAACGTTGGCTTAAACGGCAGGACTCTTGGCCAGATTTGCTTCTCATCGACGGTGGTGAAACACACCTTTCAACGATTACCGCGCTGCTCAAAGAGCATGGTGTCTTGGATCGATTTGAGCTTGCTGCACTTGCAAAACGTGAGGAAACAATTTACAGAAATGGGCACGAACCTATTGTGCTTGATCGCAAGGGCCGAGTGATGGTCCATGCACGTGATGAAGCGCACCGGTTTGTCAACACCTACCACCGTAAACGAAGAGGGAAGAGTCGAATGTCAGATCCACTTGATGGAGTGGAAGGTCTGGGTGCTAAGAAAATGCAAAACCTCATGCGTCATTTTGGAGGACGGCAAGGGATTCAGCACGCATCTGCGGACAACTTGATGACCGTACCTGGTATTGGTCCAGCGCTCGCTCAACGCATCTATGATGCCCTGCACTCCTGATCAATCGAAGCGTTCGTCGCCAAGGTCGTGCAGAAGGGTCTCGTCAAAGGATGGAACCGACGCCTCCATTGGGACATCCATTGGCGGCATTGGTGGAATCGGCGGGGGTGCGTCGTTGTTGAAATCACGCAACTCATCGAGATCGCCATGGAATGCTTTGCTTGAAAACCCTGAAAGATCTGCAAATTCATCATTGCTGAGTTGAGGCTTTGCCGCCACATTCGCAGCCCTTCGTGCGCGCTTCTTCTTTCGCTTTCTGCGTCGTCGTCGAACATAGAGCAGCAGCAGGATCACCAAGATGGCAGGGTACTTCCAAAACTGCACAAAGAAATAGAGCCAACTGAAATGAAGTTGGAAGGTCACGGTGTCGTCAACATCGCCGGCCGGAATCGTATAGGTGATTTCTTGGCGTCCATCCACGGTGCGAACATCGATGTTCCCCTGCGAGGATTCAAGATTTTCAAGGGTAATTCCACTGGGCATCAACAAGGTAAATGGACCATTCATCGCCACTTGAAATTCCTCGTTGAGGGTGCTGTCAAATTGGAAAGGAATCGTCATGACATCGCTTGAATCCCCACCATTGGGCAGGGTGACACCATCCCAAGCCACTATTCCATTGGTCAGCATTCCTGTGAGGCTCTGCATCATCATCGCCATCGGATAGACAAATGTCGAACGGATGGTGCTTGTCAGCAAACTCACTTCAAGACCTTCTAAATCACCACTCAGGATTTTTCCAATATCGCCATCAAGTTGCAGTTTGAACGTCACTTTGGGAATGTTCAGCGTGAGGCTCAACGGGTCTTCATCACTCACAATGAGGTCGGGCGCACCCACGCCTTTCAATCGGGTCTTGAATTCAAATTCGCTGATGTCAACAGCTGTGAAGGGCGAATCTTCAATGTCGGTCAATCGCTCTGCAGCTTCATGGATGAACTGGGTGAAAAGTTCCCCGACTTGCTTGACGAGCGCCATCAAGCCTTCTGAAGTCAGCAAAAACTCAACCGATTCCTCGCAGATGCTGTAATTGTAATCATCGCAGATCTTGCCAAGGGTCTCGTTGAGATTGTATGTTCGATTGATTGGCTCGTCGATTCGACTTGCGATATCAAGCGCCAGACGCACAAGATCAGAGGGCAGAACCTCCATGTTGACACTGTGCTCCCCGGTCTCTGGAATGTATTCTTGAGGGATGTTGATTCGATGAACTGAAACATCTGCATCCAAGGCAAATTCAAGTGCAGCAGTTCGAGTGAATTCATTGAGATTGATGGACATGGCATCCATTTCCACCTCGCTCGTGACGCATGTTCTCTCGGTGCTCTCACACTTGACGTTTTGATAATCGTCGCGCACGACATTGCGCCAATCATATGGATTGGTTCCAGCGAATGAAATCGAGTTGTCTTGATTTCCTTCGATGGTATCTCTCAAAATCAAGCGGTCGCTGCCATCTGCTGTTCGAACCCAACTTGGAAGAATGATTTCCAATGTCACTTCTGATGGTGGAAGATTGGCAGGGACAATGGCTGAAAGATAATCGCTGTCAAGCGAGGTTTGGATTGTGAGCCCAGCGTTGAGCACACGCTCAAAGTCATCTTCTGTGAGGACATCGATCAATTCCGCAACGTCCTCATTGTTGTTGTTTTCAGAAATGATATCGAGCAAGCGCATCGAGAAGGGCTGGCTGGTGGTGGTGAGGTACACTGGGTGATTGAAGCCCATGGCCTCTTCGCCTTCAACACAAAATCGCAGTTCGACTCCCGCCGGCGCAACCTCGGAGCATCCAGTGGAATGTGAGTAATTGAGGCCCCCTGCCGGAAGGGATGCAGTTGCTGGCTGTGAGGAGATCCAAGTCATTTCTCCCATCTCAATGGTTTCAATGCCTGCAACGGTCGAGGAGACGCCTTCGGCAATGAGGTCAACTGGGAACTGCGAGGTGAAATTTTCGAGGTCGACAAGGCCGTTGTGGTAGGCCAATCGAATACCGTCTGCTGTGACGACAGGGACCTTGGCGCGTTCTGCGACCGACATCAGCGAGACGCCCCAGTCGTCGAGGGTGGCTTCATCGAGGTAATGCATCCCAGCCACGAAATCAAGCGTCGCTGCTGATTCATCTTCCAGATTAAGCGTGATGTGGAGGTCCAATGCTTTCTCGCCACTTGGCACTTCGACTGTGCTTGTGCCGGTCCGGTTTCGGTGCTTGAGGGTCAACTCTACACCTTCAGTAAGGTCGCCATCCGTGCTCTGAGCCAATCGGTGATCAAGCACCCATGAACTGGAATTGTACGGCGAGGTACCGCCATGTTCAATCAGTGTTCCTGAAGCGTCAACAGAATCGATGGTCGCATAGCTTGGCGGGTGGACTGTATAGGTGGCAATATGACCTGGGCGCGCTACAAAATTGAACGTCGACGTGATTTCTGAGCCCATCACCATCAGCCCTTGGTAGGCTCGCTCAAGGTCCAGATCCGGGTTGGGAAGCAGATTGAAGGTCGACTGATCGAGTTGGATCAGTGCAGAGGTTGAGATGCAAATCGGTGGGTTAAACACATCGTTTGCAGAGGCGCCCTCTTCGGCTGAATCGGTGGAAGGGTTGACCGAACAGGCGGTGGTTGTTGCTCCGTCAACGTATTGATTGGTGTAATCAGTTGTCACAGCGACTTCGCCGAAGCTTGATTCAAGGGAGTCTTCGATCGCATTTGAAAGTTCGATTTTGAGTTTCTCACCGACGGTTGGCGAGCCGGAGCCTGCAGATTCTTGATCGAAGTAATTTCGAATAAGGTCCGCTGGTGCACCATCATCTTCATCCAAGCCATCGTTGGCCAGTGCGCTTGAGATGAACGGATCTGTAAAACCGAGCGCTTCCCGGTCAAATTCACGAATGGCCCAAGTCAAATCAAGTTGAATCTGTTCGGTCCCCAGCATCGTGAATTCGTAGGTGCCTTCCACCCAATCTTGGAGGTTCGGCGTGCCGTCATCTGAGTCCGAGTAGGTGTCACATATTCCATCGACACCGGCACCAGGATCTTTGTCGCAGGAAGTCATGCCCGCTGCAGAGGCCATAGGAGCGAGAATTGAGATGGCCATCAACCCAATTAAAAGGTGAGCAAGGCCTTGTTGACGAAGGTTCGACAAACCTACCGAGTCGCTCATGCACGGGGCTTATCACGCGACATTCATAGGGGTTACCCCCTTCGTTGAAGCATGAGTGGTTCTGGTCAACAAGAGCCATTGCATGTTGTGGTATGGGCTGCAAAGGAGAATGCATCAAGCCTACACTCCGCACTCAAAACCCTTGGCTGGCATTACCCCTTGGCACAATCCAAGGCCAATCATACTGGAGAAATCGGTTTCCCATGCCGCCAACAAAAAGAGTGCTCAACCGACGAAATCGAGGCGTTGAACGCACTGTTCGATTCACCATGGCAGATCAGCCTCGAATCTGTTCAAACCATCGGTCCGTCGGTCAACCCCCACGAACGACTGAAGGAGGCGGTGATGGCATGGTATGCTGCCAATGGCCTTGTTGAAACAGACCCCACATCCTACCCATTGCCACAGAAATGGGAATTGCTCGGCGATCTAGTTGTTCTGCCAACCGATGCATTCGACTC
>DUIP01000128.1:802-8464 GCA_013330285.1 Candidatus Poseidoniaceae archaeon | reverse complement strand
TCGATGTCAAGAATACCGACCTTGAGGCCTTGTTGAGCCAGTGCGAGCGCAAGTCCAGTCGATACGGTTGATTTTCCAACGCCGCCCTTGCCGGAGAGAACCATGACCTTGTGCTTGATTCTCTTTCCAATCTCAGCCATGGACATCTTTCGCTTCATTTGAGCGTAGGCTTGTTCCATCTGCTTCTGTTCTTGAGGAGATGCCATAGCAGGTGCTTCACCGCTGTTTGCTCCGTGCTTGGTGACCGGGGAATCGGACATACCTCATGGAATGAATGGGGCTACTTCAATGCACCTTTTCCTCATCGGTCACTTAAATCGAAGAAAACTCACCCAGTGGGTCATCACAGTCAGGCAGAGAAAACCGATTGAGAGTACGAAATCAAACGATTGGTTGGCGTAGGCAAAAGCCAACCCAACGGCGAGAGGTGCACTGATCCAAGAACCCAATCGATGGGCTTTTTTCCGCTGTCCATCGACATTATTGGACACGAGCATCGCTATGCACGGACCAAGAAGGAAGGTGATCAAGGTGAGCGTGAGTGCAATCAATCGAAAGAGAACATCCCAATTATTGGCTGCAGCAAAGATATGGCCGACAAATAAAGCGGCATAGATTCCAGCCACGACAAGGGTGGACTTGACAGCCGACTGCCTCCATTCCATGGTGGGGCGAGTCGCCCGTGGTTTGAGAACGCTCCTCTTTATTTTACTACAATTTTCTTTATACTGTAGATGGCATGGTAGAACCATGCGTCTATTGTTTGTATGTGTTGGAAACTCCTGCCGTTCTCAAATGGCAGAAGGTTTGGCAAGAGCCATGGGGCATGTGGCTGATTCTGCTGGAACTCATCCAGCGAACAGCATTGCGCCAAATGCAGTGAAAGTGCTTGAGCAACGCGGCATTAGCACCGAAGGGATGCGCCCTAAACTTGTCGATGATTTCTCTGCAAATGACTACGACATGGTCATCTCCATGGGTTGTGGTGTGCAATGCCCAGTCATGCGCATCGACCAGGATTGGGGGCTTGAGGATCCTGTTGGCGGACCCCTTTCACTCTACCAATCGACAGCAGATGAGATTCAGCGACGACTGAATTTACTCTGAAGATTTCATTCTTCTTCTTGAGTGGGCATCTCGCCGATGCCGTCAAGATCGATACTGAGCACACTCACAACGCGTGCTCGTTTTCCTTCCTCTTCTATTGTCTCTGAAGAGCAGGCAATATCACCAATGACGACCTCATTTGGTAGCCCCTGAGCAATGATGCCATTTCTTCTACGGCATACTTCTGCAACATCGACAGCGCGACCTATGGTTGCTCCACGGGCGACAAGCTGAATCTGCCGGTCACCTTGCTCCATAGCCATGACGACAGCTCGAACATAAGCATGAAGTGGTTTTTTTCCGATGAAAATTGTTCTTCGCTCGCTCATCATGCTCCCTCGCAATTGAGAATTAGCGAAGCCATTGGATAATCATTGGGGCTGAGAAACTGGCTCAAAAACTGCGGTAATTGTGGCGCAGTGTTTCGAATGGTGCGAGCGCCGGGATTTGAACCCGGGTTCAAGCGTTGGCAACGCTCGGTGATAACCGCTACACTACGCTCGCAGGGTTATCCGTTCCACCGGGCAGGGGTATAAACCGTTATCGGCCAATGCGCATGCTCAGTCAAGGCCGAACATATCTTTGCCATCGCCTCGTTTTGGTCCGTTGCGGATTGAAATGACAATCATGGCCGCAACGCCGATGCCGAACACCACCAAAATACCGATAAGAATGCCGTCGGTGAGGAAGTTTCCATCGGTGGTGATCACGGAGGAATCCTCTTGTTGGAGGCTCACTGCAATGGAAGTGTATCCAGTTGCTTCGCCGTATACATCCGATGCCTGAACAAGCACTTCATGGGTGCCCAGTGGAATGCTTTCTCGCACGCTCATTTCAACGGTGAAAATTCCATCTCCAGCAACCCTGTCTCCGTTGAGCCCTTCGTCATTCATAGCAACCCATGTCGAAGGCGTACCAAGAGGGGTGAAGACGCCCAAGTTTGCTTGCGCAATTGCGACACCATCGGTATCGTAAATCTCGACTTCTAACAATGCCGTCGATGTACTTCCTCCTTTTGTGAGCGCAATGGTCGAAGGTGCAACAATCGATGGCGGCGTATTGTAGACCAACAAGTTCACCACATTCATGACATCATCAGGAATGTAATGCTCGCCATAGAGTGCTTCGTGGGTTGAATTCGCAGATTGGCCATGCCACGCATCAACCGTTGATTTTTTGCCAAGTGAATCTGTGAGTATGAACTGCAGCTCATGCTCACCCGGTGAGATGGTTTGTGGAATGGAGAAATTACCAACCCATACGCCTGATGCATCGGTCAAGTCGACCAATTCCCCGCCCTGAGAACGCATGTCGATTTGGACAGATTCAACGCCGTGCCCATCATAGGCTTGGGCGTTGATGATGATGGTCGTTCCACGTGGTCCACGATCAGGAAGCATGTCGACACTCGTTAATCTCGGTCCTTGGTTGACGACTTGAACCGTACCTTGACCATTCATGACACTTCCAAACCAATCTTCAGCAGTGACATTGATGGAAAAATTACCCACTTCGAGTCCTTTGACAATATGGCGTGTTGTGTAGCGATCATCCCCAATGGTTGAATCTCCATCAAGCCCTCGGTCATTCATCATCACGATACCTCCACCAAGTGGAGTTAAGTCGACAGTTACCGCCTTGACGTTGAACTCTGCATCGGCGATGTGGGCAACAAGCGTACCTGTGCTGCCACCTTCACCAATCACCAATCCTTCGATGAAGCCCATCTCCATCAAGACGGGTGCAGAGTTGTTTTCAGCAGTAATGATTGAGGGTGAAAGAATGCGTTCCACGACTTGTGTTTCTGAAAACATCGCTGTATCGTTCTCTTCACCAAATGGAATGTCTAGGGTACGAGAAATGCTTGAGACCAGTCCCTTCAGCGGCCCTTCATCAACGATTGAACCGTTTGCAATGCCACCGGAGTCGCCATAGGTGCCAGTCCAATGAACCACGGACAGATTGAACCCATCGCGAGGATCATTTCCGGTCGCATAGGCTTCAATGGTTAATTCAAGCCCATTTTCCCCATCGAGATGCACAATGTCGTGCGCCAACATCGGGATTGGCATCAGACCGGTTTCGCGCACAATCGTGATGTCGCCAAGAATTTCTTGGGCTTCTGGTTGAGTCGCATTTTGCTGGATTGGGCTTCGGGCTGGCTTTTCATCCCCGCTTGAAGCATCTGCACCGGTTTCTTCCCAAATGATTCGCACGGTACGGTTGTCCCAATCGGATTGAATCACTTGGTAATCCCAAGTTTCATTGTGGGATGCTCCGATGCCTTCGTCGCCAAAGAAGCCTCCACCAACACCGGTCAAATTGAACCATGTCTCTTGGTGAATCACGTTGACAGTGAAGACTTGACCGGTTGCATTTGCCTGATCGCCCGTTGCCTCAATGCCTCGAACGATACCAAAGCTGCCTTGGGCATCACCGGTGATGACTCCATCCACGTGAATGTCATCGGTCAATGTGATTCCATCTTCCACTAAGGTGTGGAAGTCGAGGATGGTACCATTGACTTGGACGCTCGAATTTTCATCGCTTTCGCCAAAACCAAATGTCCCACTGCCCACGAATTCTTCTTTGTGTTCGGTGCGAATGCCATCCTCCCACCTTTCGATTGTGGTGAGCCCGTCGAGGTCGATATCGAAACGAGTGTCCTCATCTTCTAAGACCATGCTTGCAAGTGCCTCAAATTGGGTGTGGTCGAGGCGTCGGACTCCATTTTCATCCCAGGTTTCGAGGTAAAATACGCTGATTTCTCCATTGATCACCAGTGATTCTTCCTCATCATTTGATTCGATATCCAAACCTCCAGTGGCCTCGAGGTTCACCCGTTCAGAGATGTTGCTACCGATCATGGTTCTGTTGAAACGACCATCGGACACATTCGCTACAATCATCGTCGTCGCATCACCATCATCGGTCATGAGGACCAACGTGCCATAACCGCGAGCATCGAAGACTTGACTGGTCAACGCCCCGCTTTCGATGGTTTCATTTTTCCAAATTGAATCCAAGACAAGGTTCAACGTCGTTTCGCTTTCATTGGTCACTTCGCTTGAAAGCAGGCTGCCGTTTCCGAGTTCCCAGGAGTTGAGTGTTGTCCCAATCCGTTCTTGCCATCCCTGGCCGACAAAGGAAAGCACAAAGGTTTGATTTCCATTCTCATCCTGATAGGTTTGGTTGAGGTTCCATGTTGTACTGGTCATGACTTCATGGTCTGCCATCGGTTGATTCCAGGTGCCAACCGTCAGACTCCGAGTCGAACGCAGATCGTTCTCCAGCGCTTGGCCGTTCATGCTTGTGACAAGCGCTGAAACTTCGATCTCATCGCCCCATTCAAGCGTTGTATTGAATTCGATATCAGCCACACGCAGATTGTCTTCTACAGACCATGTCACGAAGGTTTCGTAGGCCAAGACCTCTCCACTGCGCTGATGGTCGAGGCTGATGTTGAGTTCGTATGCCTCCTCGTCAGCGAAGGTGAGTGTGTAGGCATGGCGAATGCCTGATGCCCCATCATCAGTCCACGCGGTTGTGATGCTTGGTGCGATTGGCTGTGCTTCTGCTTGTGCATTGACAGCCAATGGAAGCAACATAAGAACGCAAAGTGCAAGAGCGATTCCTTTTGCATTGATGTTCATGGTATGACTTCCTGTACGCTCCTTTACAACACTTGTGGGATATTGCCTCGCCATCAAAGGTTCAACACATAGCCAAACAAGAGCGGCGCGACAAGACTTGCATCGCTTTCAATCACGAATTTAGGCGTTGATTCGTCGACTTTACCCCACGTAATTTTTTCATTTGGTGGGGCGCCCGAATAGCCGCCGTAGGAAGGTGACGACTCACTGATTTGAGCAAACCAAGACCAAAGTGGAACCTTACGTTTGAGGTCTTGAGTGAGCATAGGGACGACGCAAATTGGGAAATCACCAGCAATGCCTCCGCCAATTTGCAAGAAGGCAAGAGGTGTTGAGGTGTGTTGATACCATGCTGCAAGTTCAATCATGTAGGCAATACCGCCACTCATGCACGACTCGAGAACGCTTCCCTCGATACAGCGAGAAGCGAAGATGTTGCCCATGGTCGAATCTTCCCAACCGGGAACGAAGAGTGGAAGATCTGCTTGTGCGGCAGCGAACAACCAAGAAGTCGAAGGATCGGCTTCGTAGTGATGCTCAAGGTCGCCTGAACGCAGGAGATCGTAGAAGTATTCGTGCGGTAAACAAGCGGTTTCATTCTCACTCGCTTCGCACCAACGCTTCATCATATGCTTCTCAATACGACGAAAGGCTTCTTCTTCGGGTATGCAGGTGTCTGTGACACGATTCAAACCCCGTTGAAGCAATTCGGTGTCATCCGCAGCAGAAAGGCTGCGCCAGTCATCAATACGTTCGTACGAATTGTGTGCGACCAGATTGAAGATGTCCTCTTCGAGGTTCGCTCCGGTACAAGAGATACCTGCAATGTGGCCTGCACGGATCATAGGGGCTAGGCTGCGACCAAGTTCTGCAGTGCTCATCGCTCCAGCAAGGGTGACAAAAAGCCGTCCTCCATCGTTCAAAAATGCAGTCAAGGAACGAGCGGTAGCAGCAAGCGCTCCAGCGTTGAAATGCCTGTAGTGCTCATCAACAAAAGTGCGGATTGACATCTTCAAGCCCCTCCATGAATGAAGCGATCTTGGACATCCCTGCGCTTGAGTTCAAGGTTTGGCATGGTTGAATTAAACTCGTTGATAATGAAATCAACGATGTTGGCAGGGTCTGTGCCACCGCATGTAAAACAGTCAATGGCGAGCCAGCCCTGCTCCGAATAGCAATGCGCTGAGACATGGCTTTCGTCGAGTAGAACAACGGCTGCAAATCCTGGAGGGGAAACACTGCCATCAAATTGAGCGACATGTGCATGCACATTTCGAGCATCACTCTGGGCGACTGCACGTTCCAAAACATCCAGCATCCATGCACCATCTTCGGCTACTGGTGCTTCATAGCCAGTAAAATCGAGGAAGATATGTTGCCCATGTGCGTTCATTGCCTTCCCTCCTATCTGTGCGGTTCCGGGGTGAAATTATGGTTGTGACGGTGAATCCGTCTTGGAAAAATAATCACAAGCAGGGCCAGTTCGTACTTTCCCTCGTTCTTCGCATGTTGCTGACCAACGTCCCTCTGCGCGAGCTTTGAGATGACCTGCCATCGTTTTTGCAGCAAGCATTGCTGCGGTAAATTCTGTGACCGGAGAGTGGTCGTTTGTTGCAATTTCATTGAGGTCCGCGCTGATGACAGTAGCGTTTTTGGCACCAAACACGGTCTCTATTGTTTCAACCGCTTGCCAAAACGCTAACCCACCAGGGACAGGCGTTCCCGTGGCTGGGACAAGGCTTGCATCCAGGCCATCGATGTCGATGGTAAGATGGACTGGACCGCTCAGGTCGGACAAGACTTCGAGCCATCTTTGCCATGCATCGGCACCGGTGTTCTGTGACTGTGTTTGCTTCGCAAAAAATGTGGTAATTCGATCATCATCTTCGATTCGTTCCGCCTCTTCTTTGCTGTAGGCACGAACGCCAACTTGCAACAATCGGCCAATGCCCAAATCCAATGATCGGGATGCTGCACAGGCGTGTGAATACACTTCGCCGTCCAATTCCGAACGCAAATCCGCATGCGCATCGATTTGAACAACCGTCAGCCGTCCAAGGTCACCGTCGATGAGTGGATGGTTCTGAAGGGCCCAGATGAAGGGGGGAAGAATACCATGTTCTCCACCAAGAGCTAACGGAAACACATCCCCGCTGCACCATGGAGCAAGATGGGTTCCAAGTTCATCGAGTTGCGAGCGAAGTGTCGGTCCTTCTCCTGACCATGCTTGTTCGGTATGGATGCTTGATCCTGCAGGCAGGTCGGCGCCTAGGTGTTCGTCAAAGAGTTCAACTTGGCCACTGGCGGCAAGGCATGCCGCAGGGCCATCAGCGGTACCCTGTCCATACGAGGTGGTCAATTCGTAAGGCAGCGGTAGCACAACGACATCAACACGGTCGCCTGGCTCTGGAAGGCCAAGGAAATTACCTTCCACATACTCGTCGCTCACACCATGGGCTCTATGGTCGTCTTCTTGAGGCTGTTGTTGAGGGTTGTTTATACAGTCTGGACCACAGTAGATTCCAGTTGAGGGGTCTTTTGGGCCCGTTCGCACCTGATGTGCATGGTCAATTTTGTCCGATTGCTTGTGTATTTTCAGCGTCTCAGGCTTGATTTCATGAAATTTCGCCGATGGGTCTATATGGGTCGGATGACAATACAATAGAGTGTCTGCGGGAGAAGTTGCGCGCCAGTGCTGCTTCCCCCTCGACGAGGTGATGACATGACAATGACACTCGCAGAATTAACCAAAGCCATTCAACAACACATCGATTTGGAGATGGATGCTGAAGTCGCTCAGGGTATGGCAGAACACGCACTTGGCTTCTTTGGATTCTACAATCGAATCATCGACAATGCACTTGAACCAACAGACCGTAACCTGTTTTACATGTTCCAAGAT
>DUIP01000128.1:0-448 GCA_013330285.1 Candidatus Poseidoniaceae archaeon | reverse complement strand
ACCGAATCAGAAGAAACCACCCTCTGGGACGGAAGGGAATGGCGAATTCACTACTGGAAGTTTAAACCTGATCTCCGAGAGCGCGTCGAAGCATACATGCAACGAAACCTCGAACCTGAAGAGATCGATCCATACGCTGACATCTATGGCGGTAGCAATGCTCTGAGCCCAAGTGGAACGATTTGGACCCGTGAATCCGAGAAAGTCGTCAATCCAAATGCATTCACGTCTGACTGGTGAAGGTCCCAGACAGGCAAGCGTTTTTGTTGTTGAGCAGAGAGGGTTGTACATGCGAGTTGCTGTGGGCCTTGTCCTGTGTATGTTGCTCGCTAGCATCCCGGTCTCCTCTGCTCAATCTGATTCGAGTGAAGAGGAAGCATGGCCGGGAGACCCTGTTGACAGCCACGTCCACATGACGTGGGCGGCATTGACGCTTGAAGTCAACGAA
>DUIP01000158.1 GCA_013330285.1 Candidatus Poseidoniaceae archaeon | reverse complement strand
ACTCGACCAGAAGGTGCTCCAAAGTTGACCTACTTGCCTTTCATTATGCAAGCCCTTGTCAAGGCACTTGCTGAGCGCCCAGAGTGCAATGCACTCTACGATGATGAAGCAAATGTGGTCACTCGACACGAAGCGATCAACCTCGGTATCGCTACGCAAACCGACCGTGGATTATTCGTTCCTGTTGTCAAGCACGTTGAAGCCATGGACATCTGGCAATCTGCCACAGAAATGGGTCGCGTCACTGGCGCAACCCGTGAAGGTAAGGCCGGAGTGGACGACCTCACTGGTTCAACCTTCACAATCACCAGCCTTGGACGCCTCGGAGGACTTGGTGCAACACCAATCATCAACAAGCCTGAAGTTGGCATCCTTGGAGTCCACAACGCTACAGACCGTGCAGTGGTTCGAAACGGCTCGGTTGTCATTCGCCGAATGATGAACCTCTCATCCTCATGGGACCATCGCGTTGTCGACGGTCACGACGGAGCGAGTTTGGTTCAATTGGTGAAGACCTACCTTGAGAATCCAGCAACAATTTTCATGTGAGGTTTGATTGATATGGAGACAAAAAAGTGTCAAGTTCTCGTCATCGGCGCTGGCCCTGGTGGCTATGTGGCCGCCATTCGTGCAGGCCAACTTGGTCTCAAAACCATCATCGTTGAAGGTGAAAAAGCAGGCGGTACGTGCCTCATTCGCGGATGCATCCCCTCAAAAGCCCTGATTCATGCTGCACACAGATTCCATGATTTGGCCAAGCATGCCGCAAAGGATGGTCACATGGGCATCTCAATACCAGGTCCTGCAGAACTCAACATGGCAGACCTCGTTGGATGGAAGGAAAACATCGTAACTCGGCTCAACAAAGGCGTCGAACATCTTCTCAAGAATGCAGGAGCAGAATTGATTACCGGATGGGCAGAATTCCAAGACGCAAAAACCGTCAAAATTGGTAAAGGAAAAGATGCGATCATTGTCCAGGCCGATCACGTGATCCTAGCGAACGGTTCTGTTCCAATTGAATTGCCATTCATGCCTTACGATGAACATGTCATTTCTTCTCGAGAGGCGCTTTCTCTCGAAACCCTACCAGAGCATGTGGCCATTGTTGGTGGAGGCTACATCGGGCTCGAACTTGGCATCACCTTCCGCATGCTCGGCTCAGAAGTGACCGTGGTCGAGGCAATGGACAGCGTATTGCCAATCTTCGATAAGGAACTTCGTCGACCACTCGAAATCGCCATCAAGAAGCAGAAGATCAAGACCCATCTCGGCGTCTTTGCAAAAGGCACTGAAGCAACAAAAGATGGGCGTGTTCAACTCAACTTCATCGATAAGAACGAAAAAGACGAGAAAAAAATGCAACATGTCGTTGTTGACAAGGTGCTTGTAACCGTCGGACGAAAACCAAACTCCGCATCCCTTGCACCAACTGGTGTGGCGCTCGATGAACGAGGTTTCGTCAAGGTCAACGACCGTTGTGAAACCAACATGAAGGGCGTGTATGCCATTGGTGACGTGTGCGACTCTGGCGAGATGCTTGCCCACGTTGCATCCTTCCAAGGAGAGATGGTTGCTGAAATCATTGCTGGCAAGAAGCGCGCTTACGACCCTGTGGCTGTTCCTGCCATCGTCTTCACCGAACCTGAAATTGTCTCTGTAGGATTATCACCTGAAGAAGCAAAAGCAGCTGGCCATCCAGTCATCATCGGCAAGTTCCCACTTGGTGCAAACGGTCGAGCCCTCACACAAGAAGCAGAGAAATCTGCTGGGTTCATTCGGATTTGCGCTCGTGAGGATGATCATCGAATCTTAGGTATTCAAGGCGTTGGAACTCACATCAGTGAGTTGGTAGGCGAATGGACGCTCGCCCTCGAAATGGGCGCACTGCTCGAAGATGTTGCAGGTACCATCCATGCACATCCAACCATGACAGAAATGACTCACGAAGCCGTCTTGGCAACCTTGGGTCATGCCATCCACTCAGCATGATATGTTCGATAGGACGAAATGTCCGGAGAAATATTAATGTTTCAAAATCATGACAATGTTTCATGAAGAGAAGGGGTTTTCTCAAGAGGATGTTTTGGAGAGTCGTCAACTTTTTCTTTTGAAATTAGGAAGTCGTTGTCACAACCTCAGTGAACTGAATCAAGCCGTACACCTTTCGTAGCGGCCATGGTCGTTTGAAGGCTCACGAACCGCAACTCAAGCAGTCATCAGGAGTGTCAAGTGAGCATGCAATTGCTTCTAGACTGGAGATTTCTTCAGCCCGGTCTGCCAAACCACCAACGGTTTGATCCTGACCTTTCTTGGCTTCGACAGTGAATTGAATCGCATCTGCAGCTGCCTTGGTTCGCAAGTAGTACATGCCGGTCTTGAGACCCTGCTTCCATCCGTAGAAGTGCATGGAAGTGACCTTTGCTGGATTTGCATCCACCATGTGGATGTTCATCGATTGGCTTTGGTCCACGTATGCGCCGCGGTCTGCAGCCATGTCGAGGACGTGGCGTTGTTTGATTTCCCATGTGGTCTTGTAGAGTGCCTTGATGTGGTCAGGGATTCCTTCGATGCCTTGAATGGAACC
>DUIP01000098.1 GCA_013330285.1 Candidatus Poseidoniaceae archaeon | reverse complement strand
CCTGGACACTCCTTGCAAGAATGGCTGGGTATTGCCAAGAAGGCAAACGAAGAGGGGGCTGGCTACTCAACCCTGCCTTCTGCAGCACAACTCTACATCAAGAAAATTGAGGCGTTGGTCGGCGTTCCATGCACCAGCATTGGTGTTGGACCAGATCGTGACGCTACCATTGACATGGCGAGTTGAGGATTTCTCACAGTCAGTTCAAGGTGAAGACTCAAAAAGGTGAGGCTCAACCGTCGGCTTACAGGGGCGTATAGCTCAGTTGGAAGAGTGCTTGGTTTGCAACCAAGATGTCGTGGGTTCAAATCCCACTACGTCCACCACCCTGCTCAAACAGTGTGAACCGCGTAAGGTTTGAACTCACAAGACCAGCCAATGAACGCATTCCACTAGGTGGAATTTTCCTGTTTCCGACGGCTATTCACCGTCTCATATACACTAAATTATATCCCAAGTCGGCATCCCGACCACTATACGACCTATTGATGTCGTAAATCGGGGGGATTCTCATGGTCGGATCAAACATCGAATCGTTTATGCAATCTGTATCGGATGACATAAAGACGACACTCAAGCGAACTATCGGCTTAGCAGGTGTTGTCATCATCTCTCTTTCGGCCATGCTCCCCGGGATTTTCGTAACCCCAACATTCGCTGCTGAAATTATGGGACCCGGTATTTGGCTTGCATACTTACTGGCTGCCTCGGTTGTGTTACCCGGAGCACTCTCCAAATCTGAACTCTCTTCGGGGATGCCGACAAGCGGCGGCTCCTATGTGTTTCTTCAGCGGACCTATGGCCCACTGATCGGAACCATCAGTGGCTTGGGATTGTGGATGTCATTCCTGCTTAAATCAGCATTTTCGCTGATTGGTTTCTCAGCATATTTCATCGTCGTCACCGAATACTTTGACGTCGAGATGGAACTCATATGGCTCTCGATGAGTGCTCTCGTGTTGATCACCATTGTCAACCTCCTTGGCGTGTCAAAAGTCAAGGCAGTACAGACCCCCATTGTCGTTATGACCTTGTTGCTTCTTGTCGGCCTGTGCATTGCCTCATTCTTTACCGGCGATTTCGATGCAAGCATCCCAATCGACGGTGCGCTGGACGCCAGCGGTTGGGAACTCGCCGAAGCGGCTGCATTTGTGTTCGTTGCTTATGCCGGAGTCACAAAGGTAGCAGCGATAGGTGGAGAAGTCAAAAGCCCTGAGAAAAACCTTCCAGCCGGTATTCTCCTCTCACTTCTTATCGCTACAGTGCTCTATTCTGCCATCGCCTTCCTCATGATGGCCACCATACCAGGGGAGTGGTGGATTGTTGATGGAAAGGTTGTAGAAAATCCAATTTACGAGTTTGCTCGGGTCATCGCAGGTACGGAACTGGGCGTCATCGCTGCAGCATTGTCGGTGTTGACAATGATTTCAATGGCATTGGCGGGGATCCTTGCATCATCGAGATTTTTGTTTGCTATGGCGCGAGATAACCTGCTTCCGCAAGCCTTGGAAGAAGTCAATATCAAGTATGAAACACCACATTGGCCAATTCTAATTACGGCATTAGCAATGGGTTTGGCTATTTTCTTTGTCCCACTCAAGGACGTCGTCAAGCTGGCATCTGGCTTCAAAATCATGATTTTCATTATGATCAACAGTTGTGTCATTATCCTTCGACGAACAAGTGCAGAACATGGTTGGAACCCTCAATACAAGAGTCCGATGTACCCGGCTATACAATTCTGGGGGATCATTGCAGGTGGAATCCTCATCGCCTTTATTGGCAGCAAGGCCTTCATCGGAGGAGCAGCCGCAATTGTAGCGGGTTCTGCAACGTATTACCTCTATGGAAAGCAACATGCAATTGCTCAACAAACACCGATTGCTTCATTCCGAAAGCAATTCCAATCAAGCACTCCAAGTCAGCACCATAACCGAGTAACGGCATTCCATGCAGCTGATTTGGGAGGAAAGAATCACCTCACGCTACGTGAATTCCAAAACGCGCTGAAGGCACTTGGATTCAAGTACACCTCGGATGAATCGAGATGCATCTTCCATAATGCAGACCTTGATGAAAATGGAGTCATTGACATTGATGAGTTCTTTGATTCATTCAACCTTGAACAGGAATAGAATCAAACTCACCTCCCGATGGTCGGTGAGAGGTGTTCAAATAAGGGCCTCGAGCAATTGAAACCATTGTTTGAAGGGAATCAACAGTGAGTTCATGACGAAATCAAACCATATGGTGCTCGACCAGCATATGGTTGCTGCAAGGAGATAGGCTACGCCTGTTTCATCTTCGTTTGGGTGGAGGTTGGTCATCTCACTTCACCCGAGTCCATGAGCCATCTTCACCGACGTTCCAGAATTGTACTTCTTCACTGACATCGACATACCACCCCGACTGGCCTTGGACAGACCCGGGGGCGGCTTGCATCACGCCAACTTCAGCAGCTTGTGCAGCAAGGGTTGACTTCAACTCAGAACTGAGGTCGATGTTCTGATCAGCAGATGGACCTTCATTTGCCTTAGAGAGAACCTCTGCTTCGCCATCGTCGAGTTCGTCGTCATCCTCGTATTCACCCTCGTCTGATTCAAATGCATCCTCAACCCATTCGTCGTCCTCGGCGAGGTTCACACGACGGACAAGAACAACAAGAGTCACCAAAATGAGGCCAAGCAAGAACGATGCAAGCGTCATTGCAGTATTTGTCGAACCAACTGCACCTCCAAGGAGCACCGGTTCTACATCGAAGAAACGCTGAGTAATGAGCCCGTTCCAGTTGACCGTGCATGAACGGTCATCGCCTGCAGAACTGACGTCGACTTCCCACGTATCACCGGTGACATACTTTGCCTTGCCAGCAGTGCACGAGATTGAAGTGTTGTCTGGTTCGACGAGGACCAAATTGTCGTATTCATCGACCCCTTGCAACTGTAGGAGAACAGTATCGCCTTGAGCAATATCAAAGCCATCAAGTTCGGCGAGGATGCGAATAGGTTGACCTGGTTCAATGAGCAAATCAATGACATGGGTGGCAGCCTCAGAATCGAAAACAAGTTGGTAGGTGCCAGCGGTTCTGCCGGTGAACTCCCAATAACCATTTCCAGATGGTGAGGCTTCAAGCACCCCGATGGAATCCTCCATTTGGATGCCTACGTTTGTAGCAGGTGCCATGTTTCCATGGGCATCAATGACCTGAATGTACAACTCAGAAGGCTCCCCCGCATTGACCGTGAGGCCAGACTCGTGATCTGTGACGAGGTTTCTCGCTTCACCAGCGACGACAGTGAGGCGAATCGTAGCGAAAATACCGTCAGCATTCGCTCGTATTTCGTGGCCACCAACTTCGGTTGGTATCCAATGGAAATCCGCAAGGAGGAGTTCAACTGAAGCATCTTCGCCATCAACAGTCCAGTTGAGTCCAATCGGCTCGAGTTGATTTCCAAACCCATCATAGAATTTAGGATCAAGATCGAGGGGGACATCTGATGCAAGAATTTCATTGGCACCATTGAGTTCGATGAAAGCGAGGTGCCCCGCCACTGTATTTTTCTGGAACGAAGATTCGAATCGAACGTTCGTCGAAGCATCGTACCAACTGGCTTCAACACGCCACAAGTCCAAAGCACGAGGTGCGATGGTTGCATAGCCTTCATAGGCAGTGAAATGAGTGCTGTTGCCTCCAAGCAATTCCATGGTACCGTTGACAAGCCATTTGTTGCCAACCGCATCGATGGCCCAGAAGGAAAGCGTACTTTGCTGACCAGCACGGAGCGTGGAAGGATTGAGTTCAAGTTCAGTGTCCACAGCAATGCCATGAACCACATTCACTTCGAGGGAAGAAGCCACGCCCTCGTCAATCACGTTGATCTGATGAGCACCCATTGCACCTGGGGTCCAATGGACTCGCCCATCCACAAAGGCAAGGCCTCCACTTGAAGTCGTGAAGTTTCCAAGCGGGGGCGTGAATGAACCAGTGTATCCGTTTGAATCTGTACGCGTGGTGACCAACTCATAGGATTCGCCAGCAACATACGAGTCTAAGGCCTCGACCACCGTCAATTGCGAGAGCGAGGCATCTGCAGGAACAACTCGAATCGTTGTAAACCCGGTGACATTACCGGCACTGACCGTGAGGTTCCATACCCCAGGGTAAGTTGCAGTGAATCGTCCCACTGGGCTCATGGTCCCATTCTCGGCGGTCCATGTCTTGTAACCTGCATCAGTGTGGTTCATTTCGAATCCATACTGATCGAAAAGCTTCACCTCAAGATACACAGATTCACCACTGCGGAGGACGAGGTTGTCTTCGAATTGAAATTCATATGGATCGCCAGCTATGACCTCGACCATTTTGTTGTCTTCCATCTGGTTGAGGCGGGCACGAACGTGGACATCCCCTAATTCGGTTGGAATCCATTGAGGCGTACCGACGCCAGCATAGACGCCATCAAGGGTCCATACCACATCATTTGCAGATTTAGCATTCCCTCGTGCATCCAACAGGTTCGCCTCCAGAATCGCATTGGAGCGTGCTTGGACTTGAGATGTGACAATTTCGAGGGTTTGTCCAACGCCGGCTTGGACAGTGATGTTGAACACATCGACAAGAGTACCACTGCTTGCTTCAATACTCACGGTTCCAGCACTCCAAGGATAGAACGTGCCATCACTGGTAATGGTCCCGTTCGAACTTGTCCATTCGACTTGACCAGAGACAACGTTGTTGACCGCATCATAGAGGGTTGCTTCGAACATCGTTACTTCATCAGCGGTGAGTGTGTAGGCTGGTGATGTGATCGAGATTCTTGTGGCTGTCGAAGAACTCCTCATAGCAGAATGTTGTTCCTCTTCGAGCACGACTTGTGAAGGCAATGCTTGCCAAGCCTGAGTGCAAAATAACGCAACAAGAACAAGGGTCATCAAGGGACGGAATCTGTTCAAAACCCAGTCGTTCATAATGCTCCCTCACTCATCAACCTGTATCAAAGCAACGAATCATTCGACCCATTCGGACCATTCAGAATCATCTGGTTGGCGGTAATACCACGTGCCATTTTCATCTTCAGCCCATTCTGTACCATCGTCATCAACACGGTGGTCGGCCATCCAAGACGTGTCTTCTTCAGGCTCGGGTTCGGGCTCGGCCGTTGGCGCTGGACCTGATGGCCCTGGCGCTGGACCAGTTGGGCCTGTTCCGGGTGCTGGTCCACTTGGACCTCGAGCAGAACGAGATGGTTGATCATCTTCGTAATCATCCTCATCATCATCGTAATCGTCGTAATCAGTGTCGCCACCCCGAAGAGCGACAACCAGCAATCCAATCACCACGATGGCGATGATTGCAACCAAGACTGCACCAACATAGTAGAGAGGTCCGCCTGCCTTGAAGAAGCCACCGACATTACCTACGACCTCGAATTCAATTGATTCGGAAACCTTGCCCGATGTCACTGTAACGGTTTGCGAGCCGCTGTCAAGGGTGACTACCTTCCAGACGCCTTGCCCTTGTGCCAAGACTTCTGCACGACCTGTGGAGTCCACATTGGTGCTGGCAGGTACAGGAATTGGGTTATCATAGGCATCGAATGCAGAAACGGTGACCGTGAAGGTTCCCAACTGATCGACGCTGACGTCGGATAATTCAACGATAATCGAACTCACTGTTCGCTGTGCTGCGACGGTAAGTTCCAGGGTTCCACTTGCTTGTGGTGTACTAAAGACAAGCGAATGGGCACCGGCTGTTCGAGCAAAGTAAGCATATGATCCCTCGCTCGTTCCTGCGGAGATGTCATCCACTGAACTGCTGTTTTCGGTCCATTCGACCGTCTGAGGGAAGGTGTTGCCGTCAGAATCTGTTCCCGTAATCTGGATGGAAATCTCCTTGCCAGCATCCTGAGCAAAGGTATCAACGGTCGATTCAACTGAGACTGCCACGCCGTGAAGGATTGTGACCGACACTGAATCGCTGATGTTGTATCCTGCATCGCTGATTGCATAGCCAGCAATCGTGTAGTTGCCCACACTTGTGGCTTGCCAGCGCATGTTGTCAAGAACGAGGCTCGACGTGATGTCAACTGTTTCATCCGTAGCCTCATCGATGACGACCCATCGCAGTGTGCTTGGATCGATCGAGTTCGTGTCTTGATCTGCAAGGCTTGCAGAGAAATCGATGTATTCATCGGCAGTAAGGACAAAGGTATCACCTGTCGTTCCATCCGAGGCTAGTGCTGACAATGTTGTTGAGATGAGGTCGCCTTGACTGACTTCAACGAACAAACTGACTTCATGAACCATGGCGCCGTCATCGTAGACTGCAAAGATGGTGTACGCATCTTCGGATGAGAGGTATGGTTGGAAGGTGACTTCATCGTTTGGAAGATCCGCGCCTTCGAGCACCAATTGGTCAGTCCAAGTGCTATGGGAGAGGGTCCAGTCGGCTTCGATTGACCAGCGGTTGCCCTTTTGGTCGGTTGCTTTGACCTTGACATCGATCAAATCATCAGCAGTGATTTGGAATGTATCTCCAACAGAATCCACGTTGTCGACGATCAGGACAAGGGTCACGATGGCACCTTGTTCAACAGTGATTGAAACTTGGGTCGTTTTGTCTTCATACTTGGCTTCAAGGATTTTCTGTCCTCGAGAAATTGGGTCCCAAATTGCAGGTCCACCAGCGGTCAAGATACCATCAGAGGTCTTTGTCCAGTTTTGACTTGGCAAGTAGACTGGGAGCCTGTTTCCACGAACGTCAATGCGGGTGGTATTGATGTAAATTCTGTCATCTGCTGTAATGGATGTCGCTGAGAGGTCGAGTTCAAGACGATCCATTTCACCGTGCCCGACGATGATGGAGAGTTGTCCAACTGCTCCACTGGTCGAGGTGAGGTTCAGCATCCAAACGCCAACATGATCTGGGAAATATTCGCCATTTTCTGTGCTGTAATTCCCATTTTCAACAGTCCATGTCAAAGAACCTGCTTCGGAAACATCTTGGATCTCGTTGTGGAATTGATCATACAGAGTATGAGTGACTGGGCACCAGACACCTGCCGGGTTAATGCCGTCACAGCCTTCCAAAGTGAAGTAGGATGCAACACCCGTGGTGACGAAGACTTGAACGGTTACGGTTTGTCCATTCCAATCCACATCAATGCTTTGAGCGCCTACTGCATATGGGAGGAAGAGGTTTCGTTGAGTCGGGTCCATGCTTCCATTGCTCGGCGTGTAGGTGATCGCTTGATTTGGAACCACATTGCCAAACTGGTCAACCACTGTTGCTGTGATGGTCATTGTATCATCTGCGGTGATTTCAGAGGCGGAACCAGTCGCCACGAGGGTTGTGGGTGCGCCGGGTGTGACCGTGACAATTTCAACCGAACATACAAGCCCGAAGCAAGCTGAAACGGAGTGCTGCCCGGTAGCGTATGGCGTGAATATACCAGTTGAGGAGATGCTGCCGTTGGAAGCAGACCACACAATCGGTGCGTTGACCGGCATCGAAAGATGATCGTATGCCGTGTAAGCAAACGAGATTGGCGTATCTGCGGTTGTCGTTGGCGCTGTTGGCGTCACATCAACGGTCGTGACATCCGTATGGTTGAGGAGGATGGTTGGGCGATGGTCTGCGAAGTCAACCATAGACTCACTTGCGATGAAGTTCGCCATCATGTCACCGCGGTTTGGTGTTCCGATAATGATCCAAGCGTTGTCATTGTCGATCAGCATACCCTGTGCTCCAATATCAAACCAAATCCAGCGGTTGGCTGTGAGGTCTGTGTCGACGAGGGTTGAAACTGGAGTTGCATCGTAATCGACACCGGCTTGCATGCCGCTTGCACCCCATGCGACGCCTGTTGAGGCATTGTTCCAGGTGGATGCTGATTGGCTCCATTGGGCGTTTGTAATGCGGTGAACATTGAAGGTCATTTGATTGGCACCACCAGCGATCACCCATGAATCAAGGTACAAGCCAAGGCTTGCAGAATGAATGCTTGCATGAGCAGGTAGCGGCACTTGCCCGTTGTCGAGGGCGAAGGTCATGTAGGCCTTTTGACCGCTGTTCTGGCCAAGGTATGTACCAACTTCAATGATGTCTGAATCGCCGAAATTGTTGTCTGCATCAACTTCACTCAAGTGAGTTTCACGAATATTGGTGTGGCCGAATTGCGTGACTTCGTTCCCTGTTTGGAAGGTATAACTGTAGGTCAAATCTCCATTGTCCACGTGGCTAGGATCACCGATGGCAAACGACCAGCGTGATGATGAAGGTCCTGGAATCGATTGGTTCACACCTTGGACCCACCATTGGAACACTTCACCGGTGTCAAGCGTGCTTGGGAATCTGAAGGTCGTACCGACGAATGAGGAAGTTGATTCCCAAGAACGGTACTTGTAGACGCCAGATTGGTTGGCGATGGTCACAATGTAGCCTGTAGCGCCAGTTGATGGTGCCCACGAAAGGACAGGGGTTGCATCTGGTTGCAAGACAACTCCACTCGTGTTGTACAATACCTCGCCATCCGTAGGATAGGTGAGGGTTGGTTGTGAAGGCGGTTGAATGCCATCCACGTTATCGATGTACTCGACCACAAGTTGGGGCCTCAAACTTTCATTGATGTAATCGGAGGAGTAGAACTGATGGTTGGTGTATGGCGTGCCTACCACTTCCAACATCACCGTCATGGTCATGTTGTTGTTCGCAACGTTCGATTGAGCCAAGCTGGTCAGATCCCACTCGAGCCAGCCGCTGGATGGATTCAGTGTCAGTGTCGAGCGAGTAATCTCAGTGGAAGAACAGGCCGCCGTGTTGTTCCAAGTTACGCTGGCTTCATTGAATGAAGAGCAGGCGTAAGCAGAAACTGTTGTTGCGGACGTACCAACGACATTGTAGCGATACAGGTTCAAGAGCATCGATGTTGGCGTCATTGCTGCAGGCCAAGGCATCGTGCTGAGATCGAATTCCAGCAAGATGCTGCTCTGACCGGAACCGGAACTGGAGGTACCAAGATTCAGAGTTTGAGAAGCACCCATGTTGGATGAAATTGTTGAGGAAATTTCCGCATCCGGAACCATTGGCATCAATCCAGTTTCGCTGAAAATCGAACCGCGGTACAATCCTATGGATTGATTTCCTGCTCCATCATCATAGCCTTGATCTGTTGGGATTCGGAACTTGTGAACTGGAGACCAGTCGCCGATTCGGTCGTTTTGGTCAGCACGCATTCTCCAGTAATGCCAGAAGTCGCCCTTGGACAGGTTGGTGCCGATGACCGATAGGTTTTGGACATCCCAAGTGACGTTGGACTCATTTGAAACATAATTCGAACCTGAATCATAGCAATCTGCATCAATCATTCGAGGGTTGAATGCACCACAAAGAATCCATTGTGTCTGATTGGTATCACTTGTCGACCAATTGACTGCGACTTCATCAGCGCCGCTTGGACGAGTTGCGGATAAGTCCCATAGCGTTGAACCATCGGCTGGTGAAAGAGATGACGGCATCGATGGACCCCATGGTGTGATCGTTTCATAGGTAAACGAAAGGGTGGGCCGGTCACTGTTGACGCTGTTTTCACTGCTGGCGATGTAATAGACGCCATCAACGGTTCCATCAACTTCTTCGGGTTGAAGAATAATGTTGAGGCTTTCTTGGCCTCTGAGGATGGCATGTTGAAGTATTGCAGTGACGTTGATTGAGAATTCACTCGAACCGTTCACCCAGAATCCTTCTGTCTCAGGGATTTGAGAATCAGCAGAATGGTAGGCGCCAGCGCCGAGCCAAGAGGTTGTGTTGTTTCCTGGATGTGTCCAAGAAGACGCCTCGTCCCACGAGGTAATCATCTCTGACACCGTCATGTAGACCTCGCCACTGCCTGCAACGACAGAAATGTTGAGCGTTGCGTTATTGATTTCGTAGAGCGAAGGCATTGGGAGTGTGCTAAAGTCAATTGACATGAGGGTCGATGAGCGCAGGGTGCTGCTAGATGGGCTTCGTCCTACTGAAAGGTATCCACTTGCGCCATTGTTCGCAAGTGCGTTACCCTGATCGATGGTCGTGTCAAGGGTGACCGATGGGTAATTGAGGTCGTCGATGATGCTTCCATCTTGGACGTCGATCCAAGCATGTGTTGAATCCAGTTCACCAGACACCACGGATGGAATGTAGAAGATTGTGGATGTACTTTGAGGACCAATCATACCCGAATCAATTGGTTGGACTGTCCAACGTACTGTTTGAACATCAATGTCCGATGGTGGAGTGAACTCAAGATTGTTCAAATCAAAGGCAGAAGGGGTATCGCGCGAATCATAGACAGTTCGTCCAGCCATGTCATCATCAGCATCGGCAAAGAGAATCACTCGCCAAGCTGACGGTGCAGTTGCGGTTGCAGGCAAACTCCACGAAAGCGTAGGAGTGTACTCTGGGAGGACAGCGTGACTTGAGGCATCCCACATGATTGAACCATTCGCTGGTCCTTGGTTTGTACCAGCAGTGCTTGGTACGGCTGCTGTGCCATTGGTCCAGGTGAGGTTGAGCCAAGGGCGGTTTGAAGACTGCCCTTCGGATGAGGTGAATGTGATGATGTTCGCACCATTGGACCACGAAGTAATTTCATTGGAGGCATAGACCATCAATGAGAGTGAAGATGCCCCGGAATCAAGCGCTGCTTGTACCGCTTCAGTTACATCCCAGGTCATCCAATCTGCACTCACAGACATTTGCAGGTCAACATAAGGACCAACGTCCACACCGAGATCACGGCCTGCCAACGCAGACCAGTTGTTTGTTCCGTCATAGGTGACATCGTTGGCATCTCCAGTCCAGTTTTGCAAGACTGGGCGCACTGCAAGAGGTTCTCCAGTCGAGGACCCGAATTCTGAGTAGAGGTTCAGACCAGCATCGGTGACTCGAGCATTTGCTGGTTGTGGAACTGCATTCAGAGGGATTCGAATCAATGAAGCTGCTTGCCGATCATAACCAATCGCACCTACCTTCATTTGTGTTTCATCATCATGAGTTGAGGATGAACCTGAACCCGCTTCGTAGACATAGGTGTCCTCGAAGTTCGGCAAGTTGAGCAGAGGCATTGCCTCTCGATGATGAAGTTCAACCGAGGCACAAGATCCGTCTGCACATGTTTGCCATGTTGTCAAATCTGGCAGAAGGAAATGGAAACTATTGGACCAGTTTCCAATTTGGTTGGTCGCCGAAATGGCACGAACTCTCCAGTGCCATGTCACACCCTTGTCCAGAGCGTTTGCAGGCGTATATGTCGTGTTCATGGTATCGAAACCTGCATCGTTCCACGAGGTTGAAATTTGAAGATCTGAAGAATCAAAGGTCGAAGTGGTGTCGAGTTGGACTGCCCATCCACCGACGCTGAGTGCACTGTTGAAGTTCCAATCAAGCGTTGGTTGATCAAGTGGTGTAAGGTCGACACCTGTGCCAATAGCCCACGAACCGTTCAGTGGAGATGTAGGGACCGGATCGCTTGGGATGGCGTTTGAACCGGGAACATACACAAATGTCAACTCTGGTCGAACGGAAACTGCTCCGCTTCCAGGATACAATTGCACATCACGTGTTTGGCCGCTACCAACGCCGAGCACACCGATCATGAAGTCGGCACTTCGGTTCTCGCGCATGGCGTTTTGCACGCCGAGCGTGACGTTCCATTCCACGGTTGAACCAGAAGAATAGGCGTTCGTAAGACTCACCGAATCAAGCAGTGAGCCTCGTTCTGTGCCTTTTGCGCCCGCCATGCCCCAGTTGTTGGTTCCATCATAGGTCGACCATGTAGCGCCATCTGCAGTCCAGTTGGCTTGGTTGTTTTCCCACACAGCAAGGGTTGGTGCATTGAATGGGTTGCTGCCCAGTGTAAACTCAAGGTTTGCAGACTCGACTGCATAGCCTGCTGGAAGCAAGTTGGATCGCAAATCACAACTCATTAGAGCAATCGATTCGCTTGGATAGGTGTTGTACGAGACGAAGAGTTTTGATTCATCATCGTAATTTTGGCTTGGAGTACCACTGTCAATGTACGTGTCCAAACATGCTGGATACAAGCCATCATTCGTTCCATTGCCGTGGCTCATTCGGAATTCGTAGCGATCGCCACCAAGCCATGTCGATTCAGAAGAACTGACTAAGAAATTCGAAGTTGACCATGCCCCGTATCGGCCGTCTGCATCGAGGTGGGCCATTCGCCAGAAGTACATGTTGCCCTTCGACAGAGCATCATTACCTGTCATATTGAAGATGCCATCGCCTGCAGCGAAAGCAGAACTTGAATCTGTGGTGAGATCCCACACACGGTCACGGAACTGCTCATCTGTAGCCATTTGGAAAGCGATGTCATAGGAATTCGAGACCACCCCGTTCCATTCCAATGATGGCGTGGTGTTGGCAGAGAAGTTATGTCCACTTTGGTTCCAAACTGCTGCGTTTTGCGCGGGTTCAAGCAAACTCACCGCAGGAAGCGTTGCGCCACTGCCCCAAGCGTAGGTGATGCTCACCGATGGTTGGTTTGCTTCAACTGCTGCCTCGGAGGAATGGAATGTGGCCGATACTGTTCCTGTGGACGAATACGAACCATGCTCGCCTCGTGCCACAATGATGTAGTCTGCAGGATCATTGGTCGAGCTGTCGAGCCACGACTGAAGGCTGCTTGTGAACCCGAAGTCGAAGCGAGTTGCGGTTTGGGAGCCGTCAAGCCCTGTTGCCGTGGCTGTTGAAGAAAATTCTCGCCCACCATCTTCCCAATCATTGCCGTTCCCGTTGGAACCTCGGTTCCAAGTGAGTTCATCCTCAATCCAAATGTTGGAGTCCATTTCGTGCATTGATAGCATGGTAGAACCTGAAGAGGATTGTCGTTGAAGTTCGACATTGGCATCAAGAATCGTAGCGTTTGTTGGCAGACCAAGTTGGCCAAGATCCATGCGGAAGTGGATGATGGATTCCTTGTTTGAGGTCAGTGTCGCAACCATCGTAGTTTGGCTCCCGTACTTTGTGTTCCGACTCAATTGATTGGCGTAGGCATCTTCAATGAAATCGTTTGGAAGGCCGAGGTCGTCCACGTCGACATTGATCGTGGCCGTGTTGTCCCCATTGTCAGTCACATCGTGAGCGGGGAGCAAGAAGGTTTCATCTGACCAAGCACTGAGCGTGCCGGTCGAATCCATCGACCTGTACCGGTAATGAATCTCGGTACCATTGTCAAACTGTTCCCCTACAGGAAGCTGGTAGGATCCCGAGGTCGCAGTGGTGGTGAATGAATTCCATAGGTTGGAGTAGTGCCAATTCAAATCGAGTTCGGACTTGAAATCTGGTGCCAAAGAGAATTGGTACTCAACAGCATCCCCTGAGAGCGAGTCGTAAGTGATCAGTGGAGCACGTGCTGCCGTGAGCAGGAAATCGCCAGTCATCAATGGCTGGCCATCTTCAGCAAAAGTGGAGTCCATTGAACCTCCATTGCCTGCAGGGGTGGTTGTTGAAACAACGGTCAATGAAGGGCGACTGTTGAGGTTTTGGTTCTCGAGCATAGCACACGAGTACATAGCGCCGTTGCCGGCCACCAAAATATTGAGTTCGCTGTTGTTGCTCGCTGCTGCGGCTTGCGCATGTGCGGTGACGTTGAGGGAGAACGTGCCGTTTGCCGATGCGCTGAATGGGGGTTCCCATGCACCACGATCGCTGGCTCCATCAGCACCTTGTTCATCCCATGGAGCGTTCGCATCACTTTGCATCCAGGTTGCTTCCGAATCGTTCCAAGTTCCAGTGCTGGCAGAATAAGCCTTGATTTCTGTCGTTGAAATCGAGTCGGTTGTGCATTCGAGTTCAAGCGTGGCCGATTGGATCGAACTTGAGGATGTCAGATTCATTGGGAAATTGAAAAGGAGACGGCTTTCCTCTCCGAATTCAGAAATTCCAAGGTCGCCGAGGTCCGATTGGTTTCCTACGGAATTGGGATTTGCATCCGAGATCACCGAATCGAACGAAGGTACGTCGGTACTTGTTACGCTGTAAACGATGGCTTGGTCTCCAAGTTCACCATGATTTGGAACCGCATGGGGTACCATCAAATCGGCAAGTAGGAACATGAAGACAAGCAGAAGGGCCGTGGAGGTTCGACGGGATTCAGACGCGGCAGGCATGGGACTCATTCCACTCTCCACCTGCGCCATATACTGTCTTTTCGCTTGAATGTGATTCAAACCCGCTCCAGTCCCAATTTTTTTGTTGTGTATTTTGGGGAAAAAATCCGTTGTGACAAGGGCCAATGTTGAAGGATGCTCGCCGTCAAGAGTGCCCTATGAGCGAACTCTGGGTTGAGCGTCACCGACCACAAGCCGTGAGTGAGATTCGCGGCCAACATGCGGTCGTCCAGCGATTAGCGGTCTATTCAGAGAAGAAAGAGTTTCCACATTTGCTCTTTGCAGGGCCACCCGGTACTGGAAAAACAACCGCTGCAATGGCATTGACAAAGGACGTCTTTGGGGAAGAGTACCGCAGAAACCTTCTGGAAATGAATGCGTCAGATGAACGGAAGTTGGAGAGCATCCGTACCAAGGTCAAGCAGTTTGCGAGGACGTCCCCCTATGGTGGAGCTCAATTCAAGATCATTTTCCTCGATGAAGCAGATGCGCTCACCAATGATGCTCAAGGCGCTCTTCGAAGGATTATGGAGCAATACGCTGAGACATGCAGGTTCATTCTTTCGTGCAATTATTCTTCAAAAATAATTGAACCCATTCAGTCCAGATGTGCAGTATTCCGCTTTCGGCCACTCTCGGATGCAGATGTGAATGCACAGGTCCACCATGTCGCCAAGATCGAGGGAGTGAACCTCGAAGAGGATGCTGGAGAGGCCCTGACTCGGATTTCACAAGGCGACCTGAGAAAGGCACTCACCGCATTACAAGTGGCCTCGGCAATCAACATGCACATCACCCGTGACCTCATCTATGAAACCTCGGCGACAGCCCCACCAGAAGCACTGCATCAATACCTCATGGCCTGCAGAGATGATGGATTCCATGCCGCTCGACGTCGACTACGAGAATTACTGGATCGATACGGGCTCGCCGGTACTGATTTTGTCAACCAATTGCACAGGGAACTCTACACTGCTGATTTTTTGAACGAAGATGCCAAGTTGGACATCACCGAATGGATGGCTGAAGTTGAGTATCGTTTGGTCGAAGGTGGAGGGGAACAAATTCAATTGGACGCATTGACTGCTCGCCTCGTCACTCACCTCCGTTGATTTCACTTTCACTTTTCGTAAAGGGTCAATGAAAACAAGAGGGTTCGTACGCCAACCCAAGACCATGAACACAGCCACCTCTAGACTGAATGATGCCCTTTGCTGGACGCCACTCGCCCCCTTGATTCGGGCTGCTCGTCGCCATCGAATCGGCCGACGTACGCGGGAACAAAACGATGTGCATCGAATCTCAACGCTCTTGAGTTCAATCATGCTCGCCCATGGCGACATGTTGTCATGATTCGTCTGCTTCAGGCAACTCTTCGACAATACGAAGCGTCCATGTGTAATTACGGGTGTTTTCCCATGGGTCTCCGTTTTCTGTGATAAACACGGAAATGGTGTGAACACCAACGCTCAATCCACTGTCAGAAAGGAGGACAGCGAAGGGCTGATCACTTTCTCCGTGAGGAATAAGATTTGGAGTGCCAGAGGAATTGTCAAGCGTTCGTCCATCATTGATTCGGTCGATGTGATCCTCCCAAAAGGTGGAATTGGAAGCGAGTTCAGCATTGTTGACGTCATTATTGGCAAGTCCTACAGTCACGGTTGCCCCATCTGAATTCACATTGTCTGCAAGACCAAACAGCAACCAGATTTCCCCGGTGAGGGACGCGTCCTGTGCAACAGTCCATGTGATTTCACCATCCTTACCATTATCGTTAGCAAACACGAGTTCCTCCCCGTCATCTGTTGCAATGGTCCATTCACCAGACAATTGTGGCGCCACAATGTCACCAAGTGGAGGGTTGACAAGCATGAATGATAAGGCGAGGAATGTGAACATGTGCAAGAACCCTGATTTGAACCAGGTTCCTCGAGTGTAATGCTCCATAAATCGCTCAGGCATGACGATTCGATGCACTTGCGGAATCAAGACGATAGCAGCAAGAGGGAGCAAATAGAGAATGTCTGATTTCGATGGGTCGGTGTTGGGCATCAGCACGTACCGCATGAGCAGAGATACGGTCAGTGAAAAGGTCAACACGAGCCACATCGATGCTGTGTCTGCTCTTTCCTTGGCCACATAGGTCACTGGATCGAAGGCTTCGATGCCCATGTCTTTGCCAGTTCGGCGTTTTTTGCGCTCCTGATTCCCATCTGAAGACCTGCGCTTTTGTTCAGCAGCAGCAGCAGCCATCGCCGTATTGAGGTCCACCATGACTGGGCCTGTGGCGTGAAGTGAATGAAGGCTACGGTCGATTTGCCATTTGGAAACGGCCGTATGCTTCAAAGGGGGAAGTCGGCACGGGGGAACCAAGCCGGGGTGGCGTAGTTGGTAGCGCGTCGGACTCATAGGGCAGCCTTGATGGCAATCGTATGACGTGCAAACCCCTTGCGGTGTCTGAGACATCCGAAGGTCGCGGGTTCAAGCCCCGCTCCCGGCACCTACAATAGTCATTGTTAGTGATTTTTGAAATCGATTCGCGGGTTCCTATCATCAACAAAAAGCACA
>DUIP01000166.1:4277-6759 GCA_013330285.1 Candidatus Poseidoniaceae archaeon | reverse complement strand
GCATCAAGCTTGAATTTGAAGGTGTATTCGCCACCAGCAACGGGTGTTTCTTCGAGCAATTGATACTGGTAATTGTGGTCAGTACCTTCGCGAGCAAGGGCGGTTTGTGTCCCGAGGTTTTGAGCGCAGTCCTTCTCCTGAAGTGCGTAAGCAGCAAGGTGGACGTCAAGAGCAGCAGGAGGGTTCACAACCTCGACATCGATGTTCAATGGCACATCCATGAAATCCTCGCCGGGGAGCGATGGGCCCCAGACAAGACCGATGTCTTTCTCGGCAGAATTGGTGAACCCGTCATAGGTCTCATCAAACGACATTGGGAACAGAGCAAAGCCAAACATCAAAACAGCAATGCCGAGCCACATGAATACGTTCCATCGGGATTGTTTGAGCGCTTCTTGACGTTGTTCGAGCGTCATGGATTCAAGTGCTTCATCTTGGTCTTCATCGACCGTTGGTGCAACCGCAGGAGGCTCAGCCTCTTCTTCTGACATATTTTGCCCCATTCCGAGCGAGCACTTGAAAGGCGCGTTCCATCGTCGTGCCGGTATGGACGACACAGACGGGCACAATAGCGCCGCTGAGGCGTCCCAGTCAGATGTGCGCCTTGCAATCCTTTCGCGCGGACCGAGATTGTACAGCACCCGGCGGCTCGTAGAAGAGGCACGCAAGCGTGGCCTTGACCCATATGTTGCAGATCCAATGAAGTTCTCACTTTTTGTCGCCGATGGACGAATTGATGTCCTCCACAATGGTGAACCATTCAATTTCGATGCGGTGATTCCAAGAATTGGCCACTCGATCACGAAACACGGCGTTGCAGTGTTGAGGCACTTGGAACAATTGGGAATTTGGACTGCGAACAGCGGGGTCGGGATTCTTCAAAGCCGTGACAAATTACACGCCTCGCAAATTCTTGCTCGAAACCGACTGCCAGTGCCAAGAACAACCTATGTTCGAGATATTATTGACGTGGAAACAGCTGTCGATTTTGTCGGCGGCCTCCCTGTCGTCATCAAGGTGACACAAGGCACTCAAGGGCAAGGCGTTTTTCTTCGCCACACCCTTCGTGAATCGATGAATCTCGTTCAAGGGCTTTTGCTGACTGGTAGGGCTGTGCTTGTTCAACAATACATCGCTGAGTCACACGGAAAGGACATCCGAGCTTTGGTTGTTGGCGACCGAGTGGTTGCAAGCATGCGGCGCAAGGCCAGAGGCCGGGAGTTCCGTTCAAATTACCACCTCAATGGAACAGTGGAGAAAGTCGACTTGCCACCTGAATATGAAGAGGCAGCTTGCCGAGCGGCCCGACTCCTCGGCCTTCACGTGGCTGGAGTCGACCTCCTCGAAGGAGATGATGGGCCACTTGTGCTCGAAGTCAATTCCTCGCCTGGACTCGAAGGCATCGAGAAAGCCAGCGGGGTCAATGTTGCTGGAGCCATTATCGATTATGTGATGACAGAAACCCAATTTTCAGAAGTCGATCTCGATCAATTGTTGCGCACGGTTCCCGGCTCCGGCGTCCTTTCCCTCCAGATTCGGAACCACCCAAATGTCGTTGGGAAGCGCTTAGAGAACTTGTTCAAACCAGGCGCAGAAATCCCAGTGTTTGCGTTATCTCGCGACAACAGCCTCATTTGGAATCCTTCAAATGAAATCCAACTCCGTTGGGACGACATCCTTGTCTGTTATGGCGAGCTTACAAAACTAAGAGCATCCCTGCGGCAAGCCATTCTGGATGTACCAAACGACGCCTTTACCATCGAAGACCGCGAAGAGAGTAATGCCTGAACGGCACTCGTCTGAACCCCTAAAGGCGATTTCACTCACCTTCAGTTCGCGCGGTGGTTTGATATGGGACCATACACTACTGAGGTTGCTCTTCGGAGCACGGGATGCACACCCGCCACGGCGGGAGGCGGTGAACGCCAATGGAAAAGCGGAGAACATACGAGCGGCAACGCAAAGCACTGAGGCCAAGCCAACGAAGGCTTGACGCGTCTGGTGTCGAACTCCCTCCTCGTCTTGTTCACATGGCCGATCTTCCATGGGTTACTTGCTACCGTCAAGCATTGCGCGCCGAAAACAAATCTGAAAACACTCAGAAATCATATGCGAGTGGATTGCGTGCCCTTGTTGAAACCATGTTACCAGGTGAAGATGTCATCGATGAAACAACGTACGATTCGATGAGTGTTCGAGAACTTGCTGAACGCATGGAGCCCCTCAATGGCCGGCTTGATCGATGGACACTTTCACTTTCTGAACTTCGCCCAACGACCTACAATGCCCGCCTTGCAGCGGCTCGGCACTTACTCAAGTGGTTGGGGCATCGCTGGCCAGATCATTTGGTCAGGGCAAGAACCGGACGCAGGTTGCCGCGAACGCTCACTCGTCGCGAGATGTCGATGGTGCTTGAAGCGGCAGCGAACAGCGAGAACCCAGTCGCTTCAATCGTGGTCACAATGATGCTGGACACCGGTTT
>DUIP01000166.1:0-3885 GCA_013330285.1 Candidatus Poseidoniaceae archaeon | reverse complement strand
GGTTCGGCCAGAGTCTTTGGTGGCAAAGGCGACAAAGATCGGCTTGTCCTGTTCACCCGTCGAACGCTTGAACGGATTCATGCTTGGATCCCCGTTCGAGAATCTCGCCGGAAAGGCGATGATTTTGCTTTCCTTCTCAACTCGGCAGGTCGCCGGCTTCAACCGCGTGGAGTACAGCGCTTAATGGACGGTCTTGCTGCTGACGTTTCTCTTCCCAAGGGCAAGTTAACGCCGCATGTGTTGCGGCACAATTTTGCCACAGGATTGCTCGAACGGGGCGCGGATTTGGTCACCATTCAACGCTTACTTGGTCATTCAAGCATCGCAACAACACGCGTCTACCTTGAAATTTCAGATCAAACATTGCGCGAGGTCTACCATCGAGCGCAGGCCACTCGCGAAACATTAGAGGCGGCTGCAGAAGCATCACAAGACGTTCAAAGCGTTGAAGAACACACGCCTTCAACAAGTGCCTACGGTCTTGAGTAAGCCTCAATTTCGTTTTGCCTTTCGTTTCGGAATCAACGATGGCCCCGCCCATTCACGTCTTGCAACGACGCGCTGCCCACTGTGGCCTACAATTGGACAAAATTTTCCCGATCTGCATCGAGAACAATTCTCCTTGGGAGGAATCTCGACCGCTTTTCGCAAACGGCCGTACTTCCTTCTTGGCATGGGGTGTGGTTTCCTCGAAGGTATTCAATCATAGCGCCAAAAGCGAGGGCAACCGCATCACTTTTTCTTGAACCAAGGCATGTCTCGAACACTTCGAGGGACCTTGAGCGTACCGCCCTTCCGACCATCATCGGACTTCGTTGAGGGCAGCGTCTTCTTCGCCACAGACTTCGCTTTTTCAGCAGTCTTTTTGGAGGCGGTTGCTGCCTTTTTCGAGGTGGATTTTGCGGCAGATTTTGCTTTTGCAGCAGTTGATTTTGCAGCACTTGATGCTTTCTTTGCTGTTGCTTTGGTAGCGGATTTGGCCTTCGTGGTCGTTTTCTTTGTGGCCGCTTTTGCTTTACTTGCCGTGGATTTTGTCGCTTTCTTGGTTTTCTCAACAGCCTTAGCAGCAGCCCCGACTTTCTTGGCAACTGCAGCGCTTAGGCCTGCATCCTGGAGCTTCTTTGCTCCAGCGCCAGCAACCTTGCTTACAGAATCTAATTTGGCAGCGACCAGTTTCTTTGCAGTCGCAGCACCAACGCCGGGAAGTGCAGTCAATACGTCAATCTTCGAAGAACCCTTCTTGGCAGCCATGGTCTCACTTGCTTTGCCATAGTGGCGGACGCACTTCAATTCTTCTCCTCGCCATGGCTCAACAAGGGGTGGCATTCATTCGTAAGTCACCCAACCGTAGGGCATGACGGGGGCCGGAGTAAGCAACACCACGACCCGGATCATCGCTCAGGTGAATCGAGCAAGTGCAAGCCACAAAGTCGAACACTCAACCAATTTGCTAAGGCCGAAGGGGTATTCATTGCCAAGCAACACCGTCTACCTCGGCGATGTTGCCATGGCTTTGTTGGCTAATTTGTCTCAGCCAGAAACACCAGAATTTTCCTCGCCTCCGAAGTTTAATGAGCAAAAGTGGACGATGTCAACTCAAAGCGGTCCTCTTCAGGTCAGCATTGAGTCCCATTCTTACTGGGGATTCGGTTTGTTCAACTCGGGCTACCTCAACGTGATTGAAGTCAGCGGTCCGTTTGATCAACGCATGCGCCTGCTGTATGACCTTAGGGCTTCAGTGGGACGGAATCTTTGGGAATTCGATCACCGAAATTCGGCAATCAAGTGGTTGAGGAAACATGATCCGATGAGGTCCATAGAATCCAATGAAAAAGAATGGGTCAAGGCAATAAAATCTGCAAAATCGACCTTTGAAGCATCGATTGAGATTCTGGAACAGAGGATGGCCGGCGTGGAAAAGCGGATGCAGAATCAAGAAGCCAGTGCCACTTGGATTCGCGAAAAAGCCCAGGTGGCTTATGCATCGGCTGAACTCGATATTGACATGGCACGTAAGGCACTGGCCGAGGAAAATGCCCCGGGGCTGGAACGGGCACTGGCTCGAGCCGAAGCCTCTCTGATCGAAGCAGATCCGAACACTGAATTATTGAGCACTGATTATGATGCTTCGGCACCCGAGGACCTCGCATTACGCAGCAACGAAGCCGCCCCAGAGGTGTCAATAACAGAACTTGAAATTGTCGACCTCACCACAGCGAAAGACGAAGAAGAGTAATTGTTCCACAAAAACCTCCTCCGCGTCGCGTTGATAAAGGGGAGGCATCTCGCAAGGATTGGTTCACATGGCGTCCAAGAAGAAATCCGATGGCAGCGGAATTCAGCAGGCTGCAGGTCTCATTCGATATTTCGATGAGGAATCTGAAGATGCTTGGAAGATTACTCCAGGGCAAGTTTACTTCGCCTGTATCGCTCTTGGTACCTTCTTTTACCTCGTCAACCTCGGTGTTGTCGGAGCGATTGTCGACCTCTTCTGAGGCCCACGGCTCAAAGGGGCTGAATCATCACGATTCTTTGTTCCTTGATGGCCATGCACTTTGCAACCTTCATGGCTGTTTCCATGTCGGTCGTAGCACCAATGACTTTCTCGCCTTCAACTTCGTGAAGAATGAGTTTGTGAGTGAGGTTCTGAAGCACGCCTTCTTCGATTCTTTCGAAGACCCAGTGTTCATTTTCGATCCTTACCATAGCAGGGATGTCGACCAGCGGGCCCATGGCCTCACCAATGCGTTCAGTGCGCGTTTTCAATCCACGCAAATCTCGGAGAGGACTCCAACTGCGGCGTCGGACATGTGTTTTGACTCGTCTGTTCTGCTCAACGCCTTCTCTAAATGCTCGTGCCATTCGGGTCCCATCCCATGAAATCCGCAGATTCCAGTTGCGAGGCTTCCTGATTTGCTAATAAGGACCGCGATGATGTAGGGGAGGAAGAAGGCAGTTTCAGTAGGCTTAGATTGTGGCTGATGGCTTGTGCACAAGCATGCCGAAGAGCGCAACAGCCAATGCAGGTAATGCAAGAACGAGGGCAGGGAGCAGAGCATGGCTTGCGAGGAGTGGAATCAGTAGGGCACCGATTGTTGTGCCAATCAGCGGAGCGACAACAAAACCAGTCGACGGTGAGCGAACATCTGCCTCAACCAACCAAGGCAGCACCAAGGACCAAGCAAGGGCCAACCAGACTCCGGGTAGAATGTAGACGTTCATTGGTGAAAATGCCATAATCGCCATGGGCATAAACAGCGCCATGCTGCGAAGCCACCAAGCTTCTGGTCGTGGCGCAGCATCGAAGCCAAGCGTTGGCATAAATTGCGCTAAGAGCATTGCACCAAGCACAACCGTACAAGCCCAGAATCCATACAGATTCGCTCCTGCTGTGGTTGCAAAGACGTCGGTCGTGTCGAGCAGCAATCCCGCACTGATCATCATGAGCAAGGCCGAGCATCCAAACATCGCCACCAGCGCTAAACTCCGTCGCTCTCCATGAAGCAGCCTGCTCTCAATGGTCCTTGAAGGCCGGACAACAAAGGTGAGTGCGACCGTGGCATGAAGTGCCATCAGCAAGGCAATAATATCAGTGCCTGATGAAGGGTCTTCGTTCCATGCCGTCCATGCTGGGGGATTGGTTGCAAGCCAAAGCAGCGTCACAGCAATCAACACTGCGTTCTTCATGCTGGCTTTCTTGGCAAGTGGCGAAAAATCTGCCCCGATGCTGTACGTGCTGGATGCTGCAAAGAGTTCCCCCGAAAACATCACCATGAGGGCAAAGAGCAGAGGAAGGACGGCGTTTGAAAGTGAGAGGGGGGCTAGGATCCCCTGTTCTGGCAAGGGGTTGGTGGCGGTGTATGCCGACTCAGGGAAAAAGAGCCC
>DUIP01000173.1:11148-12263 GCA_013330285.1 Candidatus Poseidoniaceae archaeon | reverse complement strand
GCTGTTCATCGACCCTTCCAATGTGATGCCCCACCGCCGCCGACGCCCATTCAAACCGTACATGAAGCAAATGCGAAACTATGGTTACACACGGATGGTCGCGAACAAGCGCTGGCCTGAAATCGCAGTTTGGTCACACACAGCGATTGGTTTCTTCCCGTGGTTGGTTGTCGCCACCCTCCTCGCCATCGCTTATGGCGCCCTCAACGGAGGGCTCGCCGATGAGTACTGGTGGACCCTTTCTGGCGAATGGACAATCGAGCGAATATGCGCACATATCCCGCCCGTATTCATCGGATTTTACATCGCCCTTGCATGGCTTGGCGCAGCGATTGGAACCTCTCCACATCGATCCTTTGGAACGGTCTTTTTCGCGCCTTTATTCGTCTTCTTAGCGCATTGGGCATACGGCCAAGGCGTCAACAAAGCGTGGCGTGAAATCCGTCGAACCGGTGGTAAAGCGGGCGAAGGTGCACAAATCGATGACCGAGTCCGCACCGCTTGATTGAGCATGGTGAGTGAATGAGAACCGCCTTGCTGCTCATCGGATTCAATCGCGTTGATTATTTCGACGAGACACTGACAAGCCTTGAGGCCAATCCAGAAGCCCATGACTGCGATCTACACGTCTACCTCGACGGTGGGCCAAAAGCCAACCAAGAAGCGTTACGTAAGCGAATCGATTCCTCCTCATTCGAGAATATCACCGTGGTTGCTCGTGACGAGAACTGGGGCATTGGAAGGCATCTGATCGATGCGAGGAGACGTCTTTTCGATCAACAAAACTACGACAGAGTGCTCCTTTTTGAAGACGATATGGTGCTTGCACCAAGTTATGTTGCCACCCTTCTCAACATGATGGATTGGAGCATGGACTACAACGATATTGGCACGGTGATGGCTTACAACATCAATCATGATGCAGCCGAGATTCAAGCTTCCCAGACCAATGAAGTGATTGCCACAAATCGCCACTTTTGGGGCTATGGAATGGCAAAGAGTGTTTGGGACGACATCAAATCGGTTGTCTATGAATTTGAACAGCGCTACCTCACTGATGTTGCTTACGCCGATCGCTCACATCGCTCCATTCGATGGCGTTTTATTCGCAGCGT
>DUIP01000173.1:0-10746 GCA_013330285.1 Candidatus Poseidoniaceae archaeon | reverse complement strand
CCATTCTCAACATTCCCCTACAAATGCCCAACAAGCCAAGATGCAATCACCGCACTTGCGCTATGGCGCTACGGATATGCGCGACTAACAACTCGAGTCTCAAGGGCAAAATATGTTGGCCAGGAAGGCTTTTCCTTCTCTCCTGAGATGTTTGAAAAAATGGGTTTTGGTGAACAAAATACATTGGAATTATCTGAATTAAATACAGCACCAGAAGCATTTACGCTCGCACTTGAAGGTGTCAACGGCACTCCACTCAAGCCCAAGCGGTATGAGTGAATTGGCGCAAGGGATGCTCTGCTGAAACCCCAGTGTAGACGCTCTGAGGAGAGGGAACACCTTTGGTACAGAAAATAAGCGAGGCTCATGGCGCGTCGCACTCTTCGAGAACGGCTTGCCGATTTGGACCAGCCTGACACTCGCACCGATGAAGAAGAAATTTGGGGCCTTGTAAGGGCGGCACTGTGGGTCACGAGAATCGTCGTGTTCATTGGCGTCATTCTGATTTCTGAAATGTTTGAAGAATACTTTTTCAGTGGACTCAGCCTTGGTATCTGGTCCCTTATTATCGGCATACCGCTGTTCTTTCTACTCTCATTCACCATCATCATGGGCGACTCTTGGTTCGCTAAAGGCGAGGAAGAGACTGCAGTTCTTCGCCCGATTCGAAAGCGGACTTAGTCATCGACTGTGCTCAATCCAGCCATGTCACCTGTTTGGATGGTCCACTGGCTTGCATACACTCCACCAGCTGCTACCAATGAGTCGTGTGTGCCGCGTTCCACAACAGCGCCGTCAACCATTGACAGGATTTCATTAGCGTTGCGAATCGTGCTTAGGCGGTGGGCTACAGCGATGGTGGCACGGTCTGAACCCGATGCGATCAAGTTCTCTTGAATACGGCGTTCTGTTTCCGCATCAAGGGCACTTGAGGCCTCATCAAGAATGAGCAGGCTTGGGTGCTTGAGCAACGCTCTGGCAAGAGAGACACGAGCGCGTTGACCACCGCTCAGTTTAGCGCCACGGTCACCGACCATGGTGTCGAGGTTGTCCTGCAATTCCTGAATGAAATCCCATGCACCAGCAAGTTTGAGCGCTGCCTCAAGTTCTTCCTCAGTCGCTTCTTGATTGTACTTGACATTGTCCCGTACCGTCCCGTAGAAGAGGAAAGGTTCCTGTGAAACGAATCCGATTTTATCACGAACAGAATCAAGGGTGTAATCATTGATGCTACGACCATTGATCAACACATCACCGCTGTCTGGAACATAATAGCGCATCAACAACTTGAGAATGGTAGTTTTTCCAGCCCCAGTGTGGCCCATGACGCCTAAGAAATCGCCACCTTCTGCTTTGAATGAAATGCCACTAAGCACCTTGATGGTGGTGTTTGGATAGGTGAAGTGGACATCACGGAATTCAACGGATGTAATGCCTGTGTCCAAATCAACTGCATCTTCTTCGTCGGTGATGGTTGGCTCTAAATCAATCGCAGCAAACACACGTCGTGCTGCTGCTTCGCCACGTTGCAACTGGTTGATGAGAATGCCAAAGATGAACATAGGCATGGTCATTCGGGTGCTGATGAGAAGGAAGGTCACAAGTTGACCCGTGGAAATTTCACCTTCGCTTGCCAACCATCCACCAGCGGTGACTAACAAACCAAAGGCAACACCTGCAATGACGTAAATCATCGGAAGGAATCGATTTCGGTCTCGGCTGGCACCCATGGCTTGGTCACGGTAGGACCCCGATTCCCTGCTGACTCGGTCTGCTTCCCATGTTTGAGCGTTGTAAGCCTGGACGACCGAAATACCGCTGATGAGGTTCTCGAGCACGGCGTGAATGTCACCCGTTGATTCTCGCTGCTTGCGGTATTTTCGCTGGACACGTGTGGAAAACCAATAGACACAAGGAATGATGAAAATAATTGGCCCAAATAACACGGCTGCCAATTTCCAAGACATTGAGACGAGGATCACAAATGCCGTGAGGAAAGTAAAAACAATCCTAATGATCGAAGTCGATGAATCTGATACAACGTCTTCCAATTGATTGACGTCGCTTGAAAGCACCGACATGATTTGACCTGTTTGGCGCATGTCGTAGTAGGAGGCTTCCATGGCGATCAGCGAACGGGTGGCGTCCATTCGCAGGTCATGCTGAATTTTGTAGCCAAGCGTTTGCCATGAATATTCAGAAATCCCTTGAAACACCGCAAGCATGGCAAAGCCCAAGAAAATCATCACGCCATAGCCAACGGCTGGATCGCTGTGAATAGCAGTCACTGCATCTTGAATGAAGCCGGGACCAACCATTGTCCCAACTCCACCGCCAGTTTTTGATGTGAAATAATCAACAGCCCACCCAATCGCAACGAAGGGAACAAGGTCGACAATTCGTGCGCATGCATTCCCGAGGAACCCTGCCAAAAGTCGACGTGGGTAGCGCTTTGCATAGGGGACAACGCGCCAAACTTGACGGCCCAAAACTTGGTGATGTTCGTTGATGTCTTCGGGCGCCATCGCGTCGCTCTTTCCGCTGCGCCCCCTCGACATGTTTCCAGCGCCGACTGCACGGCATTTGAACCCTCGCTGGTGTGGGGTAAACAATTGGCAATCCTCCCAATCATTCATGTGGGAGCCGCGATTAACCATACCCATGTCGAATACTCCGAAACGCGCTGCCCTCATGTTCACGTTCATGATGTTGCTACAAGTCGTTGCGCCTGCGTACGCTATGGAAACAGAGGAGCGGCCTGATGTCCACATTGACGCCGTCATCGATCTTGACCTGCTTTCGACTGTTGGAATTTCACCCTCTGCAGACCTTGGGCATGGATGGTTTGCTGCCGAAGATGGAGGTGGCACCATCACGCTGCTCAACCGCGACGCCCAAGTCGTACCTGCCGAGTCTTGGGCTGCATGGACCGGTCAATCCACCCCCCTTTCCGGGTGGCACGTCCTCACACACACATATCCCATCCCTACAGAATGGCGTGAGGAACTCGCACAATCAGGCATTGACTGTTTTTCCTACCTCCCCCCAAATGGACTTCACTGTGATTTATCAGGCCAAACCACCTCTCAATTGATTCAATTGAATGTAGATGGGATCGTCAAGATGGATGCCACCGACAAACTTCGGGAGGACTTGGTAAACGCTGTTTCTGGCACCATTGATTTCTCCCCTGTAGCCTACGCAAAGAAGGACATGGCCATTCTTGACTTGATGCTGTCTGGCGATAAGCTCCCCGAAGGCATCGAAGAGCGAAAGGACATCGTCGTCGATTCACATAGCGGTCGATTCACAACAGTGACCGCACAAACCAGTGGCATTGTATGGCTTGCCAATCATGGTGCTGTGGAGTTCATCGATCTGCGCTACATCCCTCAATTATTCAACACTGTAGCAGCGACCATCATTCAGGCTGATGACATTCAAGACGGCACCAAAATGAGCAATGCAAACGCCACGTGGAACGGATTAGACGGCTCTGGAATCATCGTGACCGTTGGTGACACAGGCCTTGACAATGGCGTCAACAACAGCGCTATGCACCCGGATTTCGCCGACCACATCAAGGACATCGTGTCGCTTCCACTTCCACCATCGAGTTGCAGTTGGGCAAGCCCAACCAACCCTGGCCCGAGTTGTGACGACGGTGCAATTGATGACAATGGCCACGGCACGCACGTTGCAGGATCTGTACTCGGCGACGGTACGCACAGCAACGGTGGCATCGTAGGCATCGCAAAAGAGGCCCAACTGATTGTCCACTCCATTGAACAGGGCGGCGGTTTGGGTGGCATTCCAAACAACATGAACGACATGTTCCAACCCGCTTACGATAACGGAAGCAGGATCCATACCAACTCTTGGGGCTCCTGCGGTGGTTGGAACGGCGTAACCTGCACCATCTATGGACTCTACACCACACGCTCCGCTCAAATCGATACTTCTGCCAACTCGCTCACCGACATGGTGATGATGTTCGCAGCAGGGAACGATGCCAGCGATGCTAACGGCGATGGAGAACGAGATGATGACAGCGTCATTTTCGAAGCCATTTCAAAGAACGTCATCACGATTGGTGCAAGCGAAACATATCGGCCAAGCAACGGCTCAAACGCAGACAACTGGTCGGGCATGGCCGGATTCTCAAGCCGAGGGCCCGCGGACGACGGCCGATACAAACCAGATTTCGCAACCCCCGGCACCCACATTCTCTCCACAAAATCCCGATCTGCTGGTAACTGTGGATGGGGAAGCCACAACGCAAGTTACTGCTACATGGGTGGAACGAGCATGGCAACGCCTCTTGCAGCTGGTGCAACTGCACTCATGATTCAACACCTCGAACAGAACCGAGGGCACAACGCACCGACCTCAGCGCTGATCAAAGCCATCTACGCAGCAACAGCCCACGACATGATGGGCCAATTCACAACCCCTGCCAATAACGGCGCTGCAGAATCCGCTCCGAACGTGCATGAAGGATTTGGACTCCTCGACATGTGGGCGGCCATGAACGCTTCCTTTGTCGCTGACGAATCCCTATCGACCACCGATGATCGAGGATGGAGCCTCAATGTTCCTGCGAACGCGCCTGACTTGAGGTTTGGACTTGCCTACAACGATCCTGCTGCATCCTCCTCTTCATCGACCCAATTGGTGAACGATCTCGACCTTGCCGTCAAAGACCCAAGTGGCACATGGACCAATCTCTCCGACAATCTCAACAACATGAGGGTGCTCAATTTCGCATCCCCTGCTCAAGGCACATGGGAAGTGCATGTTGTCGGCACTTCAGTGCCAACTGGGCCGCAATTTTTCTCACTGGCCATCAACGCAGAATACGATTTGGTCAACTTAACACAAGATGCTGATTTTGACGGCACAGTTGACGAGAGTGACGATTGTGCCTTCACTTTCGGAACCTCACTTCATGACCGCAGGGGTTGCCCTGACTCAGATGGAGACGGGTATTCTGATGTCTCGTCCAACTGGACGCTCGCCGATGGTGCCGATGCCTTACCCTCAGACAACACCCAATGGGCCGACCAAGATGGAGACGGGTTTGGTGACAATCCAAGCGGGAACGAACCGGATGCTTGCCCTACTTTTGTCGGCACATCGACTGCGGACCGGTACGGATGCTTGGACAGCGATGGAGACACCTACTCATCACCTGACGCCGGGTGGACCACAGCGCAAGGAGCGGATTCTTGCCCTACGGTGTTTGGTAGTTCAAGCCAAGACCGAACAGGTTGCCCTGATGCGGATGCGGATGGTTACAGCGATCCTGACCCAACAGGGACCAACGGCCCCGTATGGTGGGTCAGCGATGGAGCAGATGCATTCGCAACCGATTCATCGCAGTGGAACGATACAGACAGCGATGGGTATGGGGATAACCCCCCACCTGCTTCAAACCCAGACGGATGCCCCTCCATAGCAGGCACGTCCACTGCTGATCGCCTTGGTTGCCTCGACACGGATGGCGATGGTTACTCAGACCCTGACGCCACATGGAACGCCTCAGCAAACGGTGCTGACGCATTCCCTACCGACGTGACCCAGTGGGCTGACTCAGACGGAGATGGGTACGGGGACAATGCAACAGGCAACAACGCTGATGATTGCCCGAATGTGAGTGGAACATCGACTGAACTTGGTCGCCTCGGGTGCACCGATACCGATGGCGATGGCTATGCCGATCCAACTGCAGATTATTCCGTTGCTGACGGAGCGGATGCCTTCAGATTGGACAGCACTCAATGGAGCGACACCGATGGTGACGGCTTCGGCGATAACGCAGCAGGGAACCAGCCTGATCTCTGCCCTACAGTTGCCGGCACATCGACACGAGATCGGCATGGCTGTCCTGATTCAGATGGTGACGGCTCCTCGGATGAGGACCTCACCGGTACAAATGGCCCAGTCTGGTCAATCTCAGACGGGGCGGATGTTTGGCCTTCAGATTCGACTCAATGGAGCGACACTGACAGCGATGGATACGGTGACAACCCCGGTGGAACAACACCTGATGCGTGCATTAATGATGCAGGAACATCGACCAGCGACCGCTATGGATGCCCTGATTCTGATGGTGATACCTATTCAGATCCAGATGCGGGTTGGGGTGCTGCCGAAGGTGCAGATGCCTACCCTGCGGACATCCTACGCTGGTCTGACGCTGATTTGGACGGAGTCGCCGATCAAATTGATGACGCATGCCCGCTTTATGCAGGAACCTCAACAATCGACCGAATTGGTTGCCCCGATACCGATGGCGATGGTGTTTCAGATCCAGATGCAAATTGGACGGTCGACAACGGCTCAGATGCGTTCAAGACCGATCCGACTCAAGTCTCCGATGCTGATGGCGATGGATTTGGCGACAATGCTTCGGGGAATCTTGCTGATGATTGTCCGACACAAAACGGTAATTCTTGGCAGAATGGCACCTTAGGCTGTACGGATCTCGATCAAGATGGATGGGCCGATCAAGAGGACAGCCATCCAAACGACATCACTCAGTGGTCAGACATCGATAACGACGGCTATGGTGACAATCCAGGTGGAACAACCCCTGATGCATGCCCTGGTGTTGCCGGTAATTCGACCAATGGAAATCGATACGGCTGCCTCGACACCGACGGTGATGGCTGGGATGATGCCAATGATGCGCTTCCAAATGAACCGGGCCAATGGCTCGATCAAGACGGTGATGGCTACGGTGACAACGCGACTGGGCCCCAACCAGATGCGTGCCCGGGCGTACCGGGCAACTCAACACTTGACCGATTTGGATGCCCCGATGATGATGGCGATGGTATGTCGAACATGAGCGATGCGTTCCCGAACGACCCAACCAGATCACAAGATTCGGATAGCGATGGCATCGATGACCTCCAAGACAACTGCGTTTTGGTTCCTGGTAACTCGACCCAAGATCGAATCGGATGTCGAGACACGGATGGCGATGGCTACTCAGATCCAACCATTGCTGGTGGCAATGACATTGACTGGAATGAGAGCAATGGCGCTGATGCCCTCCCACTCGAACCAACACAATGGGCCGACCAAGACGGTGATGGCTACGGAGACAACGCCACAGGCGTCCTTCCTGATGCATGCCCGACAGAGTATGGACTTTCGAATGTTGACGTCTATGGTTGCCCTGATGGTGACAATGACGGTTCTTCCCAAGGCAACGATGCCTTCCCAGATGACCCAACACAGTGGGCCGATCAAGATGGTGACGGCTATGGTGACAACCCGAATGGAACACAACCGGATGCCTGTCCGACCGTTGTTGGTACCTCGTCCACAGACCGTTTCGGTTGTCCAGATGATGACAGTGATGGCGTGAGTGACCAATCAGATCTCTGGCTTGGCGATGCTACACAGTGGTACGATACTGATGAAGACGGCTATGGTGACAATCCAGATGGAACCGACGGTGATGGCTGTCCAACCACCTATGGTACATCGAACCTCGGCACGACCAGAGGCTGTCCTGATGCAGACAATGACGGCTATGGCGATGATGAGGACAAATTCCCTTACGAACAGAGCCAATGGTCTGACCAAGATGGCGATGGCTGGGGTGATAACGAATCTGCTGGAGCGTTCAAGCCAGACCATTGGCCAAGCGACCCGGCACGAAATTCTGCTGAAGGCAGCATGGAGTGCACAACCATTGACGAAATCGATATCGTCGGAGGTGGCTGGTTCAACTTCCAATGCACCGTCACAACTGAAATTGAAGAAGTGACGGTAAGGGTTGAATGGCAGGCTATGAGTGCAATCACTGCAAGTTCACAAACTCAAGTCATAACCTTCACTCCGAACAGCGGAGGTTCACAAACCATCACCTTCGACGGTGTTGCTCGGTACGCTGGCAGCTATCAGCTCGTTCTTGTGGCCAAAGAACCAGGTTCAGACATCGCCATGGATACGGTCTCGATTTCCTTGCAAGCCTTTGATTCGAACATTGTGATCGAAGAAGACAACAGTGCGGACCAAAGCCTGTTGTCAGCACTGATGGAAAACGCAATTGTTCAGGCTGCGCTTGGTGGCTTGGTCTTGTTCTTCCTCATGGGCATGCTTGTCATTAGAGGGAATGCGAGCAAGAAGAAGGCTGCAGAAGAACGGTTGGAGCGAGCAAGAGATCTTGTGAGCCAGCGGCTTGAGCGAAGTGCGAATGCTGGTGTTGATCCTCGTCGCCAAGCCTTCGGCTTTGGCGGAAGGGTACCTCCACCACCTCCCGGCATGGGTTGATGCCCCCGAAGAGTTCGACCGATTGCCTCAATAATGAGAGGCTTCTCGGACGGAATACCACATCGTGCGGATATGGTGAAGTGGTATCATAGGAGGTTTCCAACCTTTTGTCGTGGGTTCAACTCCCGCTATCCGCACCTTACAACCGAAGCCTCATGTCGACAGACTGCAAGCACGAAGAGCACACTCTGGTGCATAAGGCTCTTTTATTGGCCCCAAATGGTTGAAGCATGTGGTCCGAGGAACACCGTGATTGGACCAAAGTCAACTACAAACCTCTCACTGAAGGAACTGCTTTTCCGAGCGAATTCATGTGGGGCGTAGCCACTGCATCGCATCAAATTGAAGGTGGAAACACCAACAATTGGTCAGCGTTCGAACCACGCTCTAAGAGCCAGCAATTGAGTGGCGAAGCCTGTGATCATTGGCATCGAAGAACCGATGATGTTGGACTGATCAAGGACCTCGGTGTTTCGCATTACCGTTTCTCGATTGAATGGTCCCGAATCGTCCCCGCTGAAGGTGATTGGAATCAAGAAGCAGCCCAATGGTACAGCGATTTGGTTGATGAACTCCTCGCTGAAGGCATCCAACCTATGGCGACATTGCACCACTTTACGCAACCGATGTGGTGGGAAGAGCAAGGAGGATTTGAGCGAGAGGAGAACATTCACCATTGGGTTGACTTCTCAACTCGGATGTTTGCGCTGTTGAGTGACCGAGTGGAGTGGTGGTGCACCATCAATGAACCAGCGGTGTTCACAACAATGGGCTACGTGCTTGGGGAATTCCCTCCAGGCGTTCGTTCATTCAAGCGAGCACGAAGCGTGGCCATGAACATGATGAAAGCACATGCTGCATGCTACCGGGCACTCAAAGCCATGGAACATGGGCCAAAATGCGAAATTGGTCTGGTGAAGAACATCAACTTGTTTGATCCTTATCGAAGGTGGAACCCCCTGCATTGGTTCCAGGCGAGATTGCTCGACTCTATGTTCAACCGATGCTGGATTAAAGGCCTGAAAACTGGTCGATTCAAGCCCCCATCAGCTCTGACCTCAACAACAATTCCTGGGTTGAAAGGGAGTTCAGATTTCATCGGTGTCAACTATTACACGCATTTGCTTACCACGCCTTTTATGCCGACCAAGGTGGAAATCGATCCACTTATTCGACCCTGGGAACAACGTACTGATTTCAGATATCCAATGTACGCTGAAGGGCTACGAAGAGCCTTTGAGATGGTGAAAGGGCTCAACATACCAATCATTGTCACGGAAAACGGTGTTGCCGATGATGACGATGACATGAGGCCGGAGCACATTCGCCGGCATTTGCAAATCACTGCTGAGGCGATTGCAGATGGCTTCGATATCCGAGGATTCTATCACTGGAGTTTGATGGATAACTTCGAGTGGGCTGAAGGCTACGACCAACGCTTTGGACTCTACCATGTGGATTTTGAAACAAAGCAACGAACGCTAAAGGAAAGCGGAAACCTCTACGCATCCATCGTCAAATCCCATCGTCGCCCACAAGTGGTGATCATGGCCGGTGGCTTAGGGACAAGGCTTGGCGAGGTCACTGAAACCATCCCAAAGTCACTCGTCGAAGTGAACGGCAAGCCCATCTTGACCCACATTTTGGATTGGGCTCACAAGCAGGGATGCCTTCACGCACTTGTGCTGACCGGCCATCTTGGTGAACAATTCGAAGGATTTAGGCATCCAAGAATGGCGGTTAAATTCCATCGAGAAGCCTCGCCGCTTGGTACGGGTGGTGCTCTTTGGAACGCTCGTGCGCTTCTCGAAGACCGGTTCATCCTTCTTTGGGGAGACGACCTCCATCCAATCGACTACACCGAACTGATCAACACACACAATGAGGCGAAGGCACCGTTGACGATGTGCGTCACACAAGCGCATGCTGAAATGAACCTCAAGCACGCAAAAGGCATCCTTGAGTCCTATGATAAGAAGCAAGAGCAACTTGACCTCAATGGGTACGAAGCCGGTACGAGCATCGTTGAGAAATCCGTGGTCTTGGAGCATGGAAAGGATGGGGTTTGGAGTTGGGAAGAAACCGTCTATTCAGCACTCGCAGGCAAGGCAGCCATTCACCTTGACAATACCCCCTTTTGGGACATGGGAACTCCTGAGCGTCTTGCTTTGTTAGAGAGATTCCTCAAGGAAACCGCCCCGTGATGGCTTCAGCAATGGTGCATCTGGTACCACTTCGGGATCATTGACAGCGATCAAAATCATCCCTCCAAAACCACCTCCCATCATTCGAGCACCCAATACGCCTGGTGTGGCTTGTAATTTCGACACCAAGGCGTCCACTTCTGGCGTGCTGACGCCAATCGATTGCAAAGAGGCGTGAGATGCATTCAACAGTGTTCCAAGTTCGATTGGTGTCGAATCGAGCGCTTGCCGTACGCGACGATTTTCCTCGGTC
>DUIP01000189.1 GCA_013330285.1 Candidatus Poseidoniaceae archaeon | reverse complement strand
CTGATTTCAAACACTTTGAATTCCAATTGGTCGGTGACAATGGTTTCGAGGCAGAAGGGGCCAAGCATACCTCTGCTGTCTTCTTCGAGTTCAAATGATGCTGCGACGGTTCCCTCAGCCATCTCAAAGGCTCGTGGCAATAGTGATTCACGGATCACCACGGGTTGATTGCCAGTGACGACAAAGGATGGTTCGAGGGCCATTTCACGAAGATCACGAAGCGAGCCGAGTTTGTAGAACTCATCCACGTTCGATTCATCCCGACGGTCCATTGACATCAATTCGAGCCGACCGAGGTTCTTACCTGCGTTCTTTCCTCTTCCTTGAACTTGGTAGCCATCGGTTGCAGTAGGGTCAAAGAAGAAATGAAGATAATAACGGCATCCCAATACGTATTCTTGGATGGTGAATTCTTCCTCAATATCCACATTGCGCCTGAAGTCTCGATAATCCCGTGCAATGAAATAGCCACGGCCACCCTTTGCGCCAGCGTACTTGACGATCACTGGGCCGTCAATATCGTGTGGGTCCTCAAGAACACGAGGCATTGTACAGCCTCCGCTTTCCAACCATTCACGCTGTCGTGCTCGACTGCTTTCCCAGTGAAGTATGCCTCTGTTGCCAAATGTTGGCACCTGTAGTGCTCGGAAGTTGGACGATCCGAGGTATTCAACCAATGAGCCGTGAGGAATGATGACCACATTTCGCTCTCTAAACCACTCGGCATGGTCGAGCATCTCTCGGTAATGTTCGAGCATCAACCATTCATCTGGTTCTGCACCAGGGAACGCTTGGTAGAACCTTCGACGATTCTCGCCAACTGCAATACCGAGCGTTTTGAAGCCCTCCATGCGTGCACCATGAAGGATTTGCAGTGAGGAATGAGAAGCAACAACACCAATCACAATGTTGTCTTTGTCGTAGTCGGAAAGCCAATGCTTCAGTGTTTCAGCGTCTACGACCATGTCGAGGGGTTCCGTATTTGCTCTATGAGGGTTATGTCCATACATGTTGGATTTGAGCCGAAAAAAACACAATTGAACTCGCCGAAACCATGGGAAGAACGACAAACCCTCTTGCCAAGGAAGAGCCAGTGCATTGGTCTCAATTTCTTATTCGGATTTTTCTTTCAGGAGCTCTTATTGTGGCGGCTACTGAATTGGCAAAACGGAGTACTATGGCCGGAGCGTTGCTGATTTCCCTCCCTCTGGCTTCCATTGCCACGTTGATCTGGTTGCATATTGACGGACAAGAAACCGAACAACTTGCACTCTTTTCAAAAGAGGTGTTGTGGCTCGTGATCCCTTCGATGGTGTTCTTCCTCTCGCTGCCAATCCTTCTCAACCGAGGCGTGGAGTTTTGGCCCTCCCTCATGTGTTCGGTCACACTCACAGCCGTATGCTATGCGTCGTGTCTTTGGTTGATTTCCAATACATTCGGCACTTCTTGACGACGCCAAAACGGAAGATGTTGTTCTCATCCGAGGTGAAGGCTTCAAGGGCTTGTTTTGAATGTCGTTGCATGGCAGAAGGTACCCCGTCGCATCGGATGACCTATGGCGGCTATTTGCGTTTAGACGAACTCTTGGAACTTCAAGACGGTCCAGAGGGCTACTCGCCAGCACCTTGCAACGATGAGCAACACTTTGTCATCACCCACCAAGCGTTTGAATTATGGTTCAAGATGATCCTCCGTGAACTCAAGGAAGCACATCTTTTGCTCAACAAAAACCATGTTGAAGAAAAATCACTTCCGAGGTTGGTGCACCACCTCGACCGTGTCACAGAAATTTTCAGACTCCTTTCGAACCAATGGAAAGTCATGGAAACACTTTCGCCACAAGATTTCTTAGCATTTAGAGATAAACTTGGAACATCTTCAGGCTTCGAATCATGGCAAATGCGTGAACTTGAGGTGCTCCTCGGACTTGAACATGCTCAACGCATGGGTGGCATGGACCCGCTTCTTCACATGAGGAAACTTGCTGAAGAGGGTAAAGTGAGTCAAAAAGTACTGGAAAATTTTGAAGCGACATCGAACGCACCATCGCTGAACGACGCCTTGATGTCTTGGCTTCAACGAACGCCAATCAACGGCTCACTGAAGGGTGAAGATGGCGATGACGAAGTCATTGCTCAATTTGTTGAAGGTCATCTCGATGCCATGAAACGGCATGGTGAAGAAGTGATCAGCCATATTGTTGCCATTGGTCACGGTGAGGAATCCCAGGTGCGCCCAAGAATTGAGGGTGCACATCAACAAGCCGAATCGTTCCTCAAGCCGGAGGGCATTGTTTCAAGGGCTCGAGCAGGTCTTTTGTTCATCGAATCCTATCCTGAGTTGCCACTCCTTTCCTGGCCGAGACGATTGATTGATGCGTTTGTAGGTCTAGAGCAGAGCATGATCCTCTTCCGCTCTGCACATGCTCGAATGGTTGAACGGATGATTGGAAGACGTATGGGCACCGGTGGTTCAAGTGGTGTTGACTACCTCGATGCAACAACGAAGTACAGGGTCTTCGTAGATCTATGGGCCGTTCGAACCATGCTTGTCAAGCGTGACGCACTCAATGATGTTGGTGAACCCGCAATGTACGGGTTTGCTATGGGTGAGTGACTCAATCCAAGTGAGGATCAATATCGATTGGGATCAACTCGTGCTCGTATTCATACAGAGCAATCTTAAGTGGATCAAGAACGAATCGAACGGATGCTTCTTCGAGGCCATAGAGGGACACAAGTTCCTCTTTGAAGGCTTCACGGAGCACCTCTTCATTCGCATAAAGTGGGGCGCCCATTCCAATTTGAAGGGCTCGTGCGCCAATAATTCGGGCTCGTTCGAAGCGGGTGTGGAGGCGTGCTGGCTTGACCATATGAGATGCACCTGCGACAGTGTCGCATGTTGGCGACCTGCCTACTCTTATTGAAACTAACTCAAGCGATTGCCGCCAGAATCAGCTCTCTTCATCGCTGCTCTCATGCACTGTTTCTCTTCCTAAGGCATCATTCCACATCTTCAATGCAGGAAGCATGAGCGCCACCAAGAAGATGGTTGTCACAATCGCTAAGTGGCCTCTTGGCTGCTCATTGAAGGATGATAAGATGCCATCATCTTCGTTTTCAATCAAATCGAGACCAAGAGCAGGGCTTGTTGAACGAACAGTAAGATTTCTCACGCCATCCCGTTCAAGCATGACGACGACTCCAGTGCCGTTCATGGTCATGAGTTCAGTGATGTTGCCTTGATGATCTGAGGCGTTGAAATGGAGTGCCCCGATGACCATGTTGGGATGAGAGTAGTTTTCAGTTTCGTGAGGTACCGTTCCAATTCGCCAAACGGTTAGGGTCCCTTCAACAGAGGAGTTCCATGTCACTGATTCATTTGAAAGTTCCACGTCGCTCAATCCGCTGAAAACGCTCGTGCTGTTGCTGAGCACCTCGCTCAACTCTTGTGCTTGACTTGTCCCTGTCAGTAAGCCTTCACCGTTGTGAATCAAGGTTGGTAGGAACAGGAGCCTGTAGAGGACGTTAAAGCGCTGATTTGAGATTGAATTATAGGTCAAGTCTTGTGGTGAAGGGTGGTGCCTCATCACGAATGTTTCGTCATCAATGAGTTCCTCTAAGTCTTGGTCGAGGACGGTGCAAGGTTCACACCAATCTGCTGCAAAATATTCGACAAAATGTTGAGGGCGTGCGGGAACACAGTCAGATTGCTCGAGGCAATCGTCTGAGAATGTCAGCACATCAAGTGTTGCGCCCTCGCTCTCCATGGTTTCCTCTTGTGCTTGAACACTTGGAAGAATCAAGCCACTGCACACAAACATGAGGACGAACACAAGGGCGCATCGTTGCATCTATGGTTCCTCCCTAACATGATGCAGCATGAATGTGTTGAAAAGGGGTCTCCTCTCACCTTCACTCATGGAGGCAGTATGGTGGCGTCGCCCGTCCACCCTTCCTGTTGCCTTGTTGGTGATGGCATTGGTCATCATTGTCGCTGGCGGCACCATTCGAATCAACGACGCCGGTGAATCATGTCCAGATTGGCCTCAATGCTTCGGCACTTGGGGTTTCGACATCTCTGTTGATGAACAAACAGCGTACTGGGAGGAGCATCCTGATGAAATTGATTCACGTGGAGAAGATCACCGATACACCACCTTCGAAATTTTTACAGAATGGATTCATCGGGCCATGGCGGCAATCATAGCCGTCCCTGTGTTGTTGAATGCACTTTTGATGCGGGCCAAACGAGGCACATACGGTGATCGAGCATACCACCTTTCGGTTGTGGCAGGAGTGATGTTGATCCTCCAAGCCACTGCGGGAGCAGTCACTGTGTTTTATGATAATGCAGATTGGTCGGTTGCTCTGCATCTTTCGCTGGCCTGTATCTTTTCTGCGGCGTTCATATTTCAGCACATGGAAATGCGTTCAAAGGAAGGTTCAAAGAACACAATCTACACGTTGCCAAAGGCATTTATTGCCGCCAATAAGCGACGAGTCAATGCCATGGTGGGCGCCATCTTCACTCTGCTCATTCTAGGTGCATGGGTCTCCTCAACCGCCGGCGGTCAGTACAATCAAGGTTGTTCGGTTGGTTTCCCAACAGGATGGCCCAAGTGCAATGGCAGCGTTCTTCCTTCCTTCGATGGTCCAGGCGCCTTGGTCCAAATGATTCACCGCTTTGGAGCATTGATTGTGGGGTTGGTTCTTGTCGCAGGTTCTGCCAGAATACGAACAGAAGCAAGGGAGCACAACGCAACACCATCATTTGGACGCATCACTGATCTCACTGCGGGATTCTGGATGCTCAATGTAATGATTGGCGGCACGTACATCGTTGCTGCAAAGATGGATAACTTCCCGGAATGGATTTCCCTCCTGCATCTTGTGGTTGGTGTCACAGGTTTTCTTGTTGCCACGACAGCTCTCTTCTCGATGCGCATTTCAGAAGCGAAGAGCGACGATTTTAGCGAGGAGGCATAATCATGGACTTAGGTGTCGATGAAGTGGTGCAAGAACCCCATCCAGGGTGGTTCTCTGTCTACAAGCAATTGATGAAACTCAACGTCATCATCCTTCTTCAAATCACGGCTATTTGCGCCATCCTTGTTCACGACCTTGTCGTTGATTTGAATCGTACATGGTTGGACACAGGACTGACCATTGCCGTTACTGTTGTAGGTGGTACGTTATCGGCAGGGGGCTCAAATGCGATCAACATGTGGTACGACGCCGATATTGATCCACTGATGCGCCGCACGAAAAACCGACCTGTTCCTCAAGGTCATATCTCTCCAAGGGGTGCGCTCATTTTTGGAACAACAATTGCGATCATCGGATCTTCGTTATTCTTTATCGTGAGTTGGAAAGCGGCATTCTGGTCGTTTTTCTCCGTCCTGTTTTACGTGCTGGTTTATTCGATGTGGTTGAAGCGAAGAACACCTCAAAACATCGTGATTGGAGGGATTGCTGGTTCAACGCCTCCGCTCATCGGATGGGCTGCAGCCGCTGGTGATTCGATCCTAGAATCAATGAACCCAATGGCTCTTGGCTCTCCAATTCCTTGGTTATTTTTTGCCTTGATTTTCTTCTGGACTCCGCCTCACTTTTGGGCATTAGCCCTCTATCGTTCTGGTGAATATGCCAAGGCCGAAGTGCCCATGATGAACGAAGTGCGAGGGCCCGAGCATACGGTTTTCCTCTCGAAGGTGTACAGCGTTTTCTTATTCATGTTGGGAAGCGTACCTTGCTTTTGGCCAAACTCAGGACTACCTCTGCTTTGGGCTTTCATCGCAGGTGGCCTCACCCTGTGGTATGCGAAATCAGTGTGGGACATCGATCCACTTGAAGAACTCGATGAAAACGGTCGTATGCCAAAGGCTGCCAAGTCCTTCTTCCGCTCACTGTATTACTTGGGTTGGATGCACCTCGCCTTGGTTTTAGTGTGCGTTCCGCCATCCTCATGGCTCGGCCCTCTCGGCCCACTTTGAGCCTGCAGTGCCCCGTTCAGTGTTGGGCCAACGGTCTACAACCTCCACCGTCATGTTCATGACTGCTTCATTGGTCGGCGGCTTTGTCTGCGGCAGTCGCATAGCCTGGCCATTGCGCTGGATTGCTAATCCAGTGGTGTCTCACCTCGGGAGTTCAAATCTCCCCTGCCGCGCCAAAAGTGACTTCAGTCAAAGAAATCGTCGAACTCATTTGCAGTGCTTTGAGCACCAGCTCTACGGTTTCGTGCAGCCATGATCCGCTTCAATCGCTTTCGCTTCTGGAGGAGTAATGGGAGGGATATGATGGAGATGACAAGCACAACAAGTGATGCTAATCCAGTGGTTGTAAATTCATCTTCTTGCATGTAATCATTGAGCGTCCCTAGCCAATCCACACCAAGAGGTGGTTCCGGTTCTGGCTCTGGCTCTGGAATCAAGTGTTGGTAGTAGTCCCACCATTGGTCCTCGATCTCCACACGTTCAACATTCGGCGAGGGATAATTCGCCAAGGTCTGTTCATTGCCTACGCTATCGATTGGAGCGAGAATGAAGTAATAGGTTCGTAGTGGTCGAATGTTGTCATATTCAGTACCTGAAAGATTGAATTCACCTTGTTCTCCGGGGACAGAAAGCATGTTCGTGACAAGAGGCGTCAAGAACCGCACGTCAATATCGTTAGGTTGTTGTTCAATCATGTAGAGGTTCCAGTACAATTGCCCATTTGGCTCATTTTCTGGCCACATCCATGTGAGGTTGAGGTCATAGCACATGTTCCAATCATTCACAATCTTATAGCATTCAGTGTCATTTGTGAACGTCGAAGTGTGTTGGAAGTTTGTGATGCTTGAGACTGGAGGGATTGCATCGCCACAGAAGGCTGTGGCTTGACTGTTCTGGTCAAGGCTGACATTGATGTGCTCAAAGTCTGGTTCGCCTTCTCTGTTCGCTGGCATGATGGCGTATGAAGCACAATCGCCAGTTGAAAGAGGGGCCGGATCTGTCCATGATGTGTTCGACGGATCGACAGAAGCGACAAGCGATTCTGAAGTCAACTCGTTCCAGATGAATTCATTGACTCCGTTACTTGGGTCTGGGAATAGAGTTCCAGCCCCCTGAATCAGCATGAGTTTGTAGATGTTCCATCCACCGACATACGGATTTGTTGAATCGCCAGATGCCGTCCAATTAAGATGCAGTTGCCCGCCTTCAAGTTGGGTGCTTGTGATCGGGCCAGCACTCAGGTTGGCTGGAGGGGATTCTCCGATGATGAGAATGACACCATTGGTGGTAAGGCGCACATCAAAGGTTGTATCTTCATTTGCTGTGTATTCGTCCAAATAGGACCATATGTAATCGTCCATGGTTGGCAGGAACCTGACATCAATCGTTTCCTTTGGGATGTTGTCAGGTAACAGTTCGCTCATGTTCAATTGAATGTCCATCCAATCCATGCCCACTTCGGGAGAGTCGTCAGCCGTGGATAGGATTTCAAAAGAAAGCAAGAGCAATGGTTCCTTGCCCTCTCCAATACCGTACGAAGTGCCTAAGATTGGGAGAGAGGATTCGAAATTCAGGTAGGCGGAGGAACGAGTGACGGCTTGGCCAGAGAACAAGTCGCCATTATCGAGAGAGATGTAGTTGTAGACAGTGATGTCTTCATGAACGGATTCCAATTCGCCAAAATAATCAGTCACTCGAAGAGTGATGGTATGGTCGCCAAGCCCAAGATTCCCGCCTGAAACATTCAATTCTTTCCCATAGCCGATGTTAATGATGCCCGAAACCCACCATGAATAGTTGAGTGGGCCAGCAGCAGTCGAACTCGTGCGGGCATTCATGACGATATTTTCTCCAGTGGTGTAACTGCCAGTTGAACTGGTTTGGTCGATGTTGGCATTGATGGAGCCCGCGACAAGGTCTGCAATTTCGGAGAGTGCATTGTTACTGAATTTTTCCTCAGCACCTTCATCGTGTGATGCAGGAACTTGTATGGTGAGGGTTCGATCAGCGCCCACTGTTGTAATATTGAATAGGCATGTTCTTGATTCACCTGGAAGGAAGGTGGTTAAGACGCACGCAGTCTCGTATTCCACTTCACCGATTGGGTCGTAGACTTGGAACGCCACCGACACTATGGCGATGGACATGTTTCCAAGATTACTGATGGTGGTTGTGACCATATTTGTGCCAAAGTAGTAGTCTTGTGATGATGGATTGTGGGAGGGGAGCATCGAAGTGGCTTGCAGGTCAATCGTGTCGTCAAACACAACGCTGATCGATGTGAGGTCGTTGGATGGGTCAAGATCTCCGTAAGGCGTGCCTGTGCTGTTGAAGAGCCCCCATGTCAATGTGAACGTGCCTTGGCTTGCACTGCTCATGGCTGGAAGTGCGCTGGTGAAACTGGAGACGCCCCCCCATGAAGGGAGGTTGGTTACCACAGTGTATGCTTCATCGATGAGCACAGGTGGTTCATCGAGGTTCCACAATTGCCAACCCATGGTGGCCTCAAAGTTACATGTGCCACAAGCGCTGACAGTTCCTTTTGCATCCAGAGCGTAATCAGTGTTTGAATTGAGGACAATGGCGCCGTTGTACGTTGCTACCCCCTCCAAGTCATCCAGAGGGTTGTAAGCTTCGTTCACATTGAGGTCAACATATGATCGTGTGAGGTTCATGTTGAATGCCAACATATCGTCGCTTGAGTCCTGGTCGATGAGGGTAAAGGCGTAAACAATGGTATAGGTCCCCTCGTCTCCAGATGGATTCCATGCCGAATCTGAGGTTACAGTTTCTGTTGTGCCAGAGTATACCGTTGTACTGGTAAAGGAGCCCGAAGCGTCTGGGGATGACTTGCACGCAGGGCCAGTGAGCATCCCTTCACAAGCATACCATTTGATCGCGCGGTTGGTGCTTGTCCCGAGTCCTTGATTCTCAAGGGTCGCCGTGAAATCGATTGGGTCCCATGAAGATGCCCAGACATCAGGCGTGGGATACACGGAGTTTGTGATGGCAAGATCACCACTCTCAGCAGCCGCTGCGGCAGGGAGGGAAAGGAGGCCAGCAAAGGAGGCGAACAGGAGAATGAACACCATCGATAGAGTGCCCGTTTTTTGGCCGCCTGATGGTTGCGTCCGGTTCGACATTGAACAGTGGCTCGCAGGGGGGATTCAAAGACTCATCGCCCCCGAAGGGGGCCACGACCCCTGAATTTGAGGTTCTATGCCTTGTCCATGCGGCAACCTCTTGAAGCGCCGAAGTCCACCGACAATCATGCGCAGGAGGGGGCATCGTTCACTTGAACGAGACGAAACCGCTCTGACTGCGGTGATTGAATTTTTATCTGCATTTGCATTGTTTCTGATGATCCTTACAGCATTCTTGGCGCTTGCACAACTCCAAATGGGCTCCAATGACCCTGCAGTCGACCGATTGGATCGTTCAGCGGTTCAAGGCCTCGATCGCCTTACCTCAGATGCTGGTTGGTTTGTACCCGGCAATGAATCGGCTATGGATTATCAGAACGCAACGGCAGATTGGCATTTGCAAAGTGCCGAAGACCTTGACGAAGGACGTGTCCAGGCAGGCCTGGTGGTTGACGGGGCTCTGAGTATGGCCAAAATCAATGCCATTCAAAACCTGACCGAAGGGGACATGGTTGATGGATTGGGACTCGATGATGGATTCTCAATCCACCTCACGATTGAAGTGATCACCAGCAACAACAGCAGTCGTATCGGCGAGATGTTATTCGATGGAGGTACGGAGCGAAGAACCGCCCAAGCTTCATCCACCGCAAACCGTCAATTCATCCAAGATGGGGAGACCTGGCGAATCGTCCTCGAAGTTCATCGTGGAGGGCGCCTCAACAATGACCTCCACATTACCGAGCTCATGACCCGTCCAGCAAGCGGTGGCCCCGAGTGGATTGAAATCTATAATCCAAACGACTTCGCCATCGCTCTTAGGGGTTGGTCGCTGAATCACACCTCCTCAGAGATCACCTCAGACCACCTCTTCAAATCCGGCGTGATCGCAGGGAAAACTACCCTTCTTTTTACCGGTGACGCAACTTCACAAGCAGCCGGGAATGCCTCTCAAGTCATCGACCTTGGCGTTCATGGCTACCTCGGCGTCGGTATGTTCAACGGGTTAGCGGACGGTTCCGGTGTATTGACGCTCAGGTACACCCAGATCGATGAAGCAAGACCCTATGACATGTTTAGGGCCGAATGGGGCGGTGACACTGGTTTGTTCATGGTCACGGGTCAATCGCTTGCTTGGGATGGAAATACGACGGCAACCACCTCTTGGTTCATCGAAGAAACACCAACCCCTGGTGATCAGTGACGAGAACAAGCAATCCTCGGTCCAATCACCTCGTTCAATGATTCGTGGGCGATTGCTTGATGAACCCGGCCCGTTTGGTTGTGTCTGTTTCCCATGCAGCCAGCCGCCGTTTACACCCGAGACCGATGTGTCACAGGTATTCATGGGTTGGATGAAATTCTACGTGGCGGTATTCCTTACGGCTCGACCGTGCTTGCTGCTGGTACGTGTGGTTCAGGGAAAACAACCCTCGGAATGGAATTTCTCGTTCGTGGAGCACTCGCAGGTGAAGCATGCGCCCATTTTACAGCAACAGAACCATCCGTGAAATTGCTTGAAAATATCAGGCAATATTCATTCTTTGACATGAATATGGTCGATTCTGGATTGATCAACGTCTTCGATATGGACGTTCTTTATTCGTGGCTTGGACTTGAAAAAGCCTCTTTTGAACTCGATGACGTTCACGCTTTGATTAAGGCCATTGTCGACATTGTCAACACGATTGGTGTCACGCGCCTTGTCATCGATTCAGTCACCACTCTTTGTTACAAGATTAAATCCGAACAACTGATTCGAGATTTCCTCTTCACGCTCGGAAAGAAACTCGCAACACTTGGCTGCACTACGATTTTAATTTCCGAAATCACCTCTGCTACCGAAAATGCACACTGGTCCTCATTCGGTGTTGAAGAGGCAATCGCTGACGGCATCATTGTGATGGGGGACGTGGAGCGTATGGGGCATCTTCTTCGATTCCTACAAGTGGTCAAGATGCGAGGTACTGCTCACAGCCGTGCGAAGCATGCCATTGAACTCACGCCGCTTGGCGTGATGCTCACGCCTATGCTCAAATGGGGCGCTCAGAGCGACAAAACATCTCGTTGGGGGTCATGATCATGTTCGAATTAGACCAAAGAATAGCCGAGCAACTCACTGAAGTTGCACTCAACAGTGCCGTCCAAGTTCGATGTGGAAATTCAAACGCATTTATGGTGACTGCCAGCACCATGATTCCGCTCATGCAGATGTTTGAGATGGGTGGCGTTTACATCAGCGCCAACCGAGGCGCTGTTGAGATTATTCAAGCGTTTGAATCGATTGGCATGGATGTTTCCAATATCCAGTTTATCGACCTCGTCTCATCAGGTATCTTGGGAGGTACAGATGTTCCTTATTCCAACATTCATTTCGTCGACAGCCCAATCATGCTCGAATCTGTCTTGTTGCGCACCCTTTACATTCTCAGAACAACATCCTCTGCTCGAAACTTCGTGTTCCTTGACAGCGTCAATGCGCTTGCTATCTACAACGAAGACAGAATCCTAGCTGAGTATCTTCACACCTTCATCAATACATTCCGCCAGCGAGAAATTCTCTCCGTCGTGCTGAATGTACCAGATCAAACCCCTCCTCTCGTGCTTTCCAATTTGGATTTGTACTGTACTGACTTAATTGACCGAGGTCAGGTCGTTATCCATTGAGGTGAACAGGCATGGCAAAGAAGTTTGAGTTTGACCCCGAGGATGAAGAGTTCTTCAGTAAGGTTGGTTCCTTTGGCGTTCCAAAGTTCGACAATGAGATGCATGGAGGCATCCCTCGTGGTTTTACCCTGATTGCATTTACAGACACTGGTTCAGGTAGCGAATTGTTCGCCAAGCAATTCACCTCCCCAGCTGAAGAATCAGAAAACACCCTCTACATCTCAACAAATGAAGGCCAGGCAGAGATTGTTCGAATTTTCCAGAAGTACGATTGGCCCATGGACATCAATGTTCGGACCATCGGAGAAGAATACAATTCCAACGTTCTGGAAAGGGAACTTTTGGCAAGCAGATACAGGCTTGAAGGCTTCCAATTGGCCGACATTCAACGGCTCGCACAGACTCGTTTTGTCGATGACACAAACCAAGATTACCTGACAGAAGTTACCAACGAAATCATGGCTCTTGGCCCATAC